>JASHVY010000159.1 GCA_030044345.1 Acetobacteraceae bacterium
GACATCGACGCCGTGGATGACCTCGACCGAGCCGAAGGATTTGCGCACACTGCGGAGCGAGACATCGGGCATCGCCTGGTTCAGCCTCGCGGCGGGCGGGCGCGCACCGCCGCCTCGTTCACCTCGATTCCCCAGCCCGGCCTGTCGCCGAGCACGAGCACGCCGTCCTCGATCACCGGGGGCGCGGAGAAGAACTCGTCGCGCCAGCGCACGCTGTCGATATCGATCTCCATGATGCGGAAATTCGGCACCACCGCCGAAAAATGCGCGCTCATCATCGTGCAGAGATGGCCATAGAAATTGTGAGGCGCGACATTCACCTCATAGGCTTCGGCCATCGCCGCGATCTTCACCGATTCCATGAGCCCGTTCCACGGCACATCCACGATCGCCACATCCATCGCATAGGTCTCGAGATAGCGCTTGAACTCGCGCCGTGAGGTGAGCACCTCGCACGACGCGATCGGGCAGGGGGCGTGGCGGCGGATCAGCGCGAGCGCATCGGGGTCGTACGTGTCGAGCTCGAGCCAGGAGAGCGCGAAGGGCGCCACCGCCTCGGCAACCTTGAGAAAACCTTCCGTCTTGAAGTGGAAATTGATGTCGAGATGAAGCGCTACATCCGGCCCGATCGCATCCCGGAACGTCTTGAGCTGGCGCTTGGTCCCTTCGAGCACCGCGTGGCTCCAGTTGAGCTCGGGAAAGCCCGGGCTGCGTCCGAACCCGGGGCGGAAGCTCTCCAGCCCGTCCTTGCCGGGAAGCAGGATGTTGGTCTTGAGCGCGCGGAAGCCGCGCCGCTTCACCTCCTCTCCGAGATGGAAGAGATCGTCATAGGTCTTGAGCGGCGGCGCGCCCACCAGCTCCGCATCGCGCACCCGGTAGGTTCCGCAATGCGACCAGTAGAGCGGGATGCGCGTGCGGATCGCGCCGCCGAAGAGCTCGTACATCGGCACGCCGAGCGCTTTTGCCTTGATGTCGAGCAGCGCGTTCTCGATCGCTGCGATCGCGAGATGATTGAGCCCGGCGCGCGCCGGCGTCACCTGGGTGTAGAGGGTTGCGGTGATGAGCCCGATCCGTCGCGGATCCTGGCCGATCAGGCTCTTGCCCAGCGCCTCGATCACCGCGCCGAGGCCGGCGGTGCCAAACCCTTCGCTGAATTCGGCCCAGCCGATGATCCCGTCCGCGGTCGCGATCTTGAGAAAGGAGAAATTGCGCCACCCGGCATCGCAGTGCAGCGTCTCGACCTGGCTGATCTTCATTCCATCCTCCCACCCTTTCATCATGCGAACACACCGGGCGCGCCGGGGCAAGATCGCGCCGGCGCCGGGCTTGATTGCCGGCCCCGCATGGCGGATTGTCTTCTTTGCATCTCACGACATCACGCACGGGGAAGGGGTCGGCATTGGCAAAGCTCGAAGGGCGGGTGGCGTGGGTCACCGGCGCGGGGTCCGGCATTGGCGAGGCGGCTTCGCTCGCGCTCGCCGGGGAAGGAGCGAGGCTCATCCTGACCGGCCGGCGCAAGGCGCCGCTGGAGACGCTCGCTGCCCGCATTCGCGCCGCCAACGGCGTGGCGGAGGTCGAGCCCGCAGACGTCATGGATGCGGCCGCGATCGCGCGGGTCGGCGCCGCGATCGGCGAGCGTTTCGGCCGGCTCGATATCCTCGTCAACAATGCTGGTGCCAATATTCTCGAGCGGGACTGGAAGCGCCTCACGCCCGCCGGCATCGACCAGGTGATCGGCGCCAATCTTTCCGCCGCGTTCTATTGCGTGACCGTCGCCCTGCCATTCATGCGCGCGCAGAAGGACGGCGTGCTGATCCACACCGCCTCCTTCGCCGGCCGCTTCGTCCATCCCCTGAGCGGGGCTGCCTATACCGCCGCCAAGCATGGCGTCGTGGCGATGAGCCACAGCATCAACATGGAAGAATGCGTGAACGGGATTCGTTCGACCGCGATCTGTCCCGGTGAGGTCGCGACCCCGATCCTCGATAAGCGCCCGGTGCCGGTCAGCGCGGAGGACCGCGCGCGCATGCTCCAGCCGGCGGATTGCGGCGATCTCATCCGCTATGTCGCCTGCCTGCCGCCGCATGTCTGCATCAACGAGGTGCTGATCACCCCGACCTGGAATCGCGGCTACGTCGCTTTCGCGGCGCGCGGCTGAATTTTTCTCTCCCACGAACGGATATTCGCGCCATGGCGACCAACCGCAAGAAGGTCCTGCTCCCGGAAAACCTCGCCCGCGCGGGCTGGGATCTCATCCGCACGCGCGATGATGTCGAGGCGGTTTCCTATCCGCCTTCGCTCGCCATGCCCGACTTTCATCGTTTCCTCGCCGATGCGCATGGCGTCGCGCTCTCTTTCACACCCTTCCTTGCCGCCGAGATGGACGCCTCGCCGGCGATGCAGGTCGTGGCGCGCATCGGCGTCGGCTACGATGCCGTGGCCGTGCCCGCGCTCACCGCGCGCAAGGTGCCGCTGATGGTTGCCGGCACAGCCAATGCGACGAGCGTGGCGGAGCATGCGCTTTTCATGATGCTTGCGCTCGCCAAGCGTGCCCCGGTGCTCGATCCGCTCGTCCGCGCCGGAGGCTGGCACGAGCGCTATGCCGAGATGCCCGCCGAGCTCGCCTTTCGTACCGTTCTCGTCATCGGTTTCGGCCGCATCGGCACGCGCATCGCGGCACGCTGCCGGGCGATGGAGATGACGGTCCTCGTCTATGATCCCTATGTGCCCGTTGCCGCGATCGAGGCTGCCGGATGTGAGCCCGCGGATCTCGATGCCGCCCTGCCGCGCGCCGATTTCGTCACCATCCATTGCCCGAAAAACGCCGAGACCGTGGGCCTGATCGACGCGAGACGCCTCGCCCTCCTTCGCCCCACCGCCTATCTCGTCAACACGGCCCGCGGCGGCATCGTCGAGGAAACGGCGCTTGCCGCAGCCCTCGCGGAGAACCGGCTCGCCGGCGCCGGCATCGATGTCTTCGCGACCGAGCCCGTCCCGCCCGATGATCCGCTCCTGAAACTTCCTTCGGTCATCGTCTCCCCGCATATGGCCGGCGTCACCGTCGAGGCCACGGCGCGCATGGCTCTCGTTACGGTCGGGAATATCCTGAGCGTTTTCGACGGCAAGCCGAACCGCGAGAATGTCATCAACCCGGAAGCATTGGGCTGAAGCGGGGGCGGGGGCGTCAGACTCGCTGATGCAGGACTGCGAGCAGGGTAAAGAGCCGCCGCGCCGTTTCGAGATCGATCGTGACCTTGCCGGCGAGCCGATCGGTGAGCAGCCGGGCGGCCTCGTTGTGCAGTCCGCGCCTGCCCATATCGATCGCCTGCAGCCGCGCCTCGCGGCCCTCCTGCACGGCCTTGGCGTAGCTCTCGACCAGCAAGTGATAGTCCTTGATCAGGCTGCGGAAGGGGCCGAGCGCCAGCAGGTGCGCGATCAGGGGGCGACTGTCGCGGTCGCGGATATCGAGCAGCAGCCCACCCTCAATCGAAAGCCGAAGCTCGTAGGGTCCTTGGGGTCCTGGGGGTCCCGGCGAGAGGCCGACCGGCTGGAAGCAATTCTCGCGCTCGAGATCGGCGATCGCCTGCGCACG
>JASHVY010000160.1 GCA_030044345.1 Acetobacteraceae bacterium
GGCTTTGCCAGCCAGCCTTACCGATCTCAGCGCTGCTTCAACACCGAGATTGGCACCTCCGGCATTGTAAATACCGACGACATCTCTAAAAGTGCGCATGGCGTCGGATAGAAGCTGGGCCGATAACGACCGGTCGTCATGGCCTTCCAGAACTGCCGCAACCTTGAGGTTCGAGCCACGATCGCTGAGTCGATCTCGAAAGCCGCTCACGCGCTGTGCGTGCGCCCGGTACCGTAAGCTGTGGCACAGCACCAGGAGCAAGCCGGGTGCGCGTGCCATCGCCTCCATGAAGAAGGCTGCGGTCCGGCCGGCGCTGTAATGGTCGATTCCCACATAGGCGAGCCGGGGCGAAGTCGGAATGTCGCTGACCAATGTCACGGCCGGGATACCGCGAACCGTTATCGTCGTGATCGCATCGATCACTGCGGGGTCTTCTTCACCAACCAGCGCCACGGCCTGGCCGTTCGTGGAGAGAATTCTCTTCGCAAGCTCCGCCGGCAATTCATCGACGAAGGTGCGCTGCACAATAACCGAGCGATCGAGCATGCTGGCCGCACTGGCAAAGGCTTCGTTGAGCCTTTGATAAAAAGGGGTGTCCGGCCTGGTCAGGAGCACGTCGAGCCGGAGGCCGCTGCGGTACGGGACCGGCAAGACTCGCGGCCACTTGAGCTGCCGCGCCGCTTCGATCACCTTTCGGGCAGTGTCCGGCGAGACATTGCCGCGCTCATTGAGCACCCGATCAACGGTCGCAATCCCCACTCCAGCAAGCGCCGCAATGTCATCCAGGCGGGCCCTGTGCGCGGGCCGTAGCGCGGCTGAGCCAAACTTCTGTCGGTCAGCCTTCTGCGGCATTCTCTCGCCCCTGTCGCCAGGCAGAGATTGCGCGCAATGGTTGTCCGGATGCCCGGTCGCTGCGCTCGCCTGCTTGATTTGCGGTCGTCCAAGAGCCGGACACCCTCGTTTCACCCCAGGAGATCGAGACGAGCGCCCTTCGGGTCCCCGGCTCGTCCGGCTGGATGGCGCAGCGCAGAGGCGGCACCTCCGGCAATGATCCCGCAATGACGCGGCCCGGCTTGGGAATGCGGCACTCGGTCACACAGCCCCATTCGTGCATGAGAGATGCCGAGAGGCGGTCAAGCACGCTGCGCGGAGGCGCCCCGCTTTCCTCAACCCTGCTCTTCCCCGACATCACTTTCTGATGCAAATCCCTCAGCAGAGATATTGCCGTAGGATGCGGTGCGATTCTACCCTTCCGTCCGCACTCGCCGCAGCAAGGGGGGCGAATTCTCGATCAGGAAATTCGAACCGCCGTACTGGGCGTTTCATCTCGGATCGGCCACGAGTGCTGGGGAATCATCGGTGCCTCAGAGACTGCGCAGCAAGATTGTCATTATCGGCGGCGGCCAGGCCGGAGGGCGGCTGGCGCAACGGCTCGCCGCCGATCCTGACCGCTTCGAGGTGACCCTCGTCTGTCGGGAGCCCCATCCCCCTTACGAGCGCCCACCCCTCTCCAAGGGCGTCCTGCTCCAAACCGCCAGCTTGGGGACTTGCCTCCTCTGGCCCGAATCGGATCCCGCCTGGACGAGGGTCGAGCGCCACACTGGTGTCTCTGCCGAAACCATCGAGCGTGAGGCCAGAACGGTCCGGCTTTCGAATGGAGAGCGGCTACGCTACGATTTTCTCGCTCTGGCGACTGGCTCAAGCGCCCGGCGGCTGACCTCTCCGGGATCGGAGCTTGACGAGATTTATCACCTCCGGAACATCGACGATGCGGTCGCGATTGCCAATCGTTTCGTTGCAGGGAAACGCCTCATCGTTGTAGGGGGCGGATTCATCGGCCTCGAGATAGCCGCCTGTGCGCGCCAGCGTAAGCTCGAGGTCACGGTCGTGGAGGCTTCGGATCGCCTGCTGGCCCGGGTCGTCCCGCCGGAAATCGCTGGCCTGCTTGCGAAACGCCACGCAGCCGAGGGCATCGCACTGAAAATGGGCTCGATGGTACAGCGGTTCATCGGCAATAGCCGCGGCGCTGTGAAGGCGGTCGAGCTGTCGTCGGGCCAGATTCTCCCATGCGATCTGGCGGTGGTCGGCATCGGCGCCAAACCTGAGACCGATCTTGCACGCGCGGCCGGTCTGGATGTGGCCGTCGGAATTCGCGTCGATGCCTCCCTGCGCTCGTCCGATCCGGCGATTTTCGCCTGCGGTGACGTTGCAACCTTCTGGCACCCGCTTTTCGAGCAGCCCATCCGCTTCGAAGCCTGGCAGAATGCAGAGGATCATGCACGGGTTGCGGCAAGCGTCCTGCGCGGGGAGCCTGCGGCCTGCGATTTTGTCCCGTGGTTCTGGTCGGATCAATACGACCTCTCGCTGCAGATAGCCGGCCTGCCTTATCTCGGCTCATCGGTGGTCACGCGCAGGTTGAGCAGCGATGCCGTCATTCTCTTTCACCTCGGGCCCACAGGGCGGATCTTCGGCGCGACAGGCCTCGGCAAGGTGGAATCGATCGGCCGCGACGTCCGGGGGGCGCAGGCGCTCATCGCCGCCCGCATCCATCCGAACCCGGCTGCACTTCGTGATCCCCACCAGCGCCTCAGGGCAATGCTCAAGGAACCAGCGCCTGCCGGGCCGGACTCTTTCTTCCCGTAGCCGCTCGCAAGGGAGAGGATAGCAGGCCGCTGAAAACGAAGAGCGAGTGTCCTAATTGCGTCCGCATTCCAATGCGACGGACTTCGGAATCGGGATACGAGAGCGGATCACGATGAGCCGGGATCGGCTGATCGTGTGAAGATGCTCGCAAAGCAAATCCATAGAGCAGCGTGCGCCTACATGGACCCGCGCACGCCACTCTAGCGGGCGCGCGGAATTGACGAGCTCCGACGCGTTCTGCCCCGCCTACGCGATCTCGATGAAAACGCTTCCGGCCTCGACCTTGGCGGGATAGGTCCGAAGATCGACGCAGACCGGCGCGCCCTTGGCTGCGCCGGTCCGGTAGTCGAACCTCCCGTTATGCTTCGGGCACTCGATGATATTGTCGATAACGAATCCGTCGGCGAGATAGGCATGCTCATGCGTGCAAAGCCCGTCGGTCGCGAAGTACATGTCATCGGGCGAGCGGTAAACGGCAAAAGTCCTGCCGTCGTAATCGAAGCGGATGACGTCCTCTTCCTCGATGTCCCCGACTTTGCAGACCTCGACCCATCTCGCCATGCGTGGTTGCTCCCACCCTTCTCAGCTTTTCCGGCGAGGTCTCAGCCCGCCTCACGCCCTTGCTGCGCTTTGGCCGGTTGCATTTTCAGAAAACGTCGGTTCATCGCCTCGGTTGCCTCGTCCGTGCCGTCGTGAAACGTCCCGAACATGCGGTCGAACGGCACGAGACCATCCCCGTAATTGACCTCGAAGTATTTGTGGTGAAGATAATGAATGTAATGGTCGGTATTCAGCAGGACGCCGCTCCGCAGTTTCACCTTGTCGAATCCGTTGTGACCCTGTGCCGGAGAAAAAGCCAGATGCTGCAGATGGAACATCACGTGGAGCGGGTTTGAAGGCACGATCCAATGCAGGAGCACACCCGAGAAGTAGAGCACATGCTCGAGCGGATGCATCGCAAGGCCTGACCATGGACCGGGATTGATGTTGTTGTGATGGACTCTGTGCACGGCCCGGTACAGTGGTGGCCAATGGATGAGGCGATGAATGAAATAAAAATGCGCCTCGCGGAACACCGGTATCATCAGGAGCAGGAGCACGAACCCGACCGGATGTGTTGCGAGATCGATCGTGGGCAGATAGCCGTTCGCCTGCGCCCACAGGGTCACAACCTCGTACGCCGTCCAAATCGGAACGGCGCTCGCAAAAGTCCAGAGCAGGTTATCCAGAAGTTGGTTGCGGAAAAGGAAGTTGTCGTTGTCCTGTGCCAGCCAGAGTCCGCTGTACTTATATTCGGTGCCTTGCGCGCGCTTCGTATAGAGCCAGAGATGCCAGGCGCCAACGACCGCCCCGATCAGGCCCACGTTGCACAGGAAGATTTGCCCAACCCACCATGCCTCGACAGTCCGCATCTCGGCAAGACGCGGCGTGAGCCAGCACCAAGTTGCCAGCGCGATTGCGAGATAAAGCAGGTTCCATGGCCAGAGGTAGCCGGGGAATCCAAAGAACCACTTGAGGAAGGCAGCCGGCCGCCAGGGCCATACGAAAAGCGGTGGCGGATTGATCTTGCCCGGGCTGTATCCCCGAGGTCTCTCTTTCCTTCGTGTCTTCTGGGGCTTCCCAGCAATGACGGAGTCTGCCATCTGCATTTCCTGCTTTTCCGGATCGGATCAAGGATTGCGGTGAGTTCCCTAAGCACGCAAGCGGAAGGTTGATCGATTCCTATCAAAGGGCTGGAACCGCGGTTCAGCTTTTTGGATGCGTCTGGTGGTTCGTTTGAAACCAACGCCACATCTCCGTCTGGTTTTCATGTGCGGATGACATGGTCCGTCAGATCCTCGATGGTGGTTTCCTCTTTCGCCGCCTCGAACACGACTTGGCCGTGACTCATGACGACGAAGCGATCGCACACCATGAATGCATGATAGAGGTTATGGGTCACGAGGACACTGGAGACATTCTCCTGCTTCAAGCCGGCGACATAAGCAAGTAGGCGCTCCGTCTCACGCACTGAGAGCGCCGATGTCGGCTCGTCGAGAAGAAGGATACGTCGCTTGAAATAGACTGCCCGGGCGATCGCGACAGCCTGCTTCTGCCCACCAGAGAGAAAACCGACTTCAGCATCCGGATGGTCGATGCCAGCAATATGCACCGCGCTTTGCAGCACATCGACGGCCAGCTCCGCCATCCTTTTATGGCGCATGAATCCGAACCGGTTGGTGATCTCCCGTCCCATGAATATGTTGCGAGTGATCGACATGGGGTCCACCAGGGCAATGTCCTGGTATATCGTCTCGATACCAAGGCGCTCGGAGTCCGCTCGGCTCTCGACTCTTACCGGCTTCCCGTCCGCGAGGATCTCTCCGCTGTCCGGCTTGACGATTCCGGACATCATCCTGATCAGCGTGCTCTTGCCGGCGCCGTTGTCACCCAGCAGGCCGACCACTTCCCGACAACCCACATGAAACGTTACTCCGATCAAGGCACGAACATTTCCGTACCTCTTCGAGACATTGCGTGCTTCGTAAAGTGGTGGCGGTTCCGAGCCCGCCTCAGGCACGACGTCCGTCACGCGAACTTCCCCTTGCATCATCACGTCCAGCTTCTGCGGCGAATGCTGTGGTTGAGGATCACGGCCACCACGATCAAAGCACCCACGAACATGTCGAAGTAGAACCCGGGAGCACGCAGCAGCAGCAGAACGTCATTGATCGTGAAGACGAGCGCGGTCCCGAGCACGACCCCGACGATCGAGCCTCGCCCGCCCATCAGGGCCACTCCGCCAATCACGCAAGCCGCAATCGAGCGCAGCTCCATGCCCACGCCGCCACCCGGCTGCACGCTGCTGACCCTGGTCATCGCGACGATGCCGGAGAACGCTGCAAGGCCCCCGGTGATTGCAAATGCGATCAGCTTCACCTTTGCAGGGTTAATTCCAATAGCGATCGCGGCCTGCTGGTTTCCGCCGACAGCATAGAAGTGGTTGCCGAGTTTGTGATGGTGCAGAACAAACGAACAGACGACCGCCAAACCGAGAAACCAGAGAAATCCCGAATCCATGAGCCAGAACTGCCCACCGAACATGGGCGCGAACGGTGCCTTCGGGAGAAAATCCACGGCCGAGGCGCCATTATAGAGCAGGACTCCACCGTTCCACAACAGCATGGTGCCCAGTGTCGTAATAAATGAAGGGATCCCGAACCCGATCGTCACAGCCCCGTTGACGAGTCCGGCCGCGATGCCGATACCGATGCCGAGGCCCGCGCCAATGAAAGGAGATAGGGGGTTCTCGATGCCGCCGAAGTGGTTGTTGGCGATGGTCGCGGCGAATACGGCGCAAAAGGAATACAAGGCGCCAACAGAAAGATCGAACTCGCCAGCGATCATCAGCATGCCGACACCAAGCGACATGATTCCTAGAGGAGCGACCGACATCACGGTCACGCGAATGTTCGCCGGATTGAGGTAGCGGAATTGTTCCGGAAATATCAGGCCTCCGGCGATACAGGTGAGTTGAAGCAGGACGAACAGAACGGCAATCCCGCCCGCGGGCCGCTTCCGAACGGCGGCACGCAGTCGCTGAATGACGCCATCCCAGCCGGATGAAGGGGTGCTCCTGCCGGCAGTCACCTTCCCGGCGAATTTCAGGGTGTCCATAATGTGCCCCCTGGTGGTGCAACCGATCGGCAGGAGATCTAACGGGTGACCCCAGCCCACTTCGCCGCGAATCCCGCGTTGGCTTGGGTGATCAGGCTACGTCCGCCAGTATCGATGTCGGACGGCGTGATGCCGAACTTCAGCAGCAAGGCCATTTCAGAAACGGAGTAATACCCTTGAATGTAGGGCTGCTGATCGACGGTCGCCGCCAACGAACCGGCCTCGATATTGCGAACGATTTCCGAATCGACATCGAACCCTGCCGCCGGAATCTTGAGCCCCGCCTCCTTGATTGCCGCTACGGCTTGGGATGTCGGTGTCTCACCCAATCCAATGATAGCCTTCGTGTCGGGGTGACCAATCAAATACTGCGTCATGAGACTTAGGGCTCCGGCATGGTCGTTGCCGGTTCCTAGAATCTCGGTCCTGGCTCCTACCTTCGTCAGCGCATTCGCCACGCCCGCATGGCGCTGCACAGCGTATACTGCGGCCGGCGCTTCAACCGGGGTAAATACGAGATCGCCCTTGCCGATGTGGAAGTGTGCGATCATGAATTCGCCGATCGAATTGCCGGCTACTATGAAGTTCTGCCCAATATAGGCGAGCCGGTAGCTCCCGCCTGTGGCGCCCCTGGAGTTGTCGATGTTGAAAGCAATAACGGGTAGCCCTTTTTTTCTGGCGCCATCGAGAACTGCATTCAGTCCGGTATCGTTTGGGATTGTGGTGGCTATCCCGTTTGTACCGCTGGCGATCGCGGTCTCGATAATATCATTCATTCTGGTGAGGTCTTCGTTGCCGTACTTGATATCGACACTTATCCCTTGATCTTTCTCTGCATCCTTCACACCAACGACCATAGGTGCAAAAAACGCATTGCTCTCGAATGACCAGATGAGAAAAAGCATACGAATCTGCGACCAATTCTGGCGCCTGTCAGGAGCCGCGAACGCCTTTGACACTGGCAGGGCCGCGGACAGCCCCGCAAACACTGGGAGCGCCGCCAGCGCACGACGCCGCAGCAGCAGGCTGGTCTTCATCAGATCCATCGTTTCCCCCTGTCCTTTTTGGATTACAGGCAATTCATCTTGGAAGCAGGCGCGCACCCGAACGCTATCGGGGGCGTCTGGGCAGGGTCAACAAGATGACTGATGGGATTCCATCATGAAGCAACTGGAAAGCTCTGGGTCGGACAGGCAGAATAAGATCCAGGAAGGCTTTCACCGTGCGATGGTAGCTGCAAAATGACTAAAGTGTTGGAGAAGCGGGACTATTCTCTGACCGGTCCGGAGAACGCAAAGGCCGTTGCGTCCGGTCTGGCGAATGCGGACTGGTACCGCTGTGCAATTCCCCGTGCGCGCCTGAAAGAGCTTATGAAACGGTCTGACGGGCCTGCAACGCGGGACACCATCCTCTGGATTGCTCTCCTGATCATAACGGGCGGCCTCGGCGTCTGGTTCTGGGGAAGCTGGATCGCGGTGCCGTTCTTCCTGATCTATGGTGTACTTTACGGATCGGGCGGCGACAGCCGGTGGCATGAGTGCGGTCACGGCACGGCGTTCAAGACGCAGTGGAAAAACGACGCCGTTTATCAACTCGCTTGCTTTTTCATGATGCGCAATCCGGTTATTTGGCGCTGGAGCCATTCGCGCCATCATACCGATACGATCATCATCGGCCGCGATCCCGAAATCATCGCGATGCGCCCACCGGACCTCGTCAAGCTGGCATTGAATTTTTTCGGAATTCTGGACGTACCGCTATCGATGGCCGCGATGGTCCGTTACGCTCTCGGCCGGTTGACCGAGGCGGAAAAAGACTTCATCCCGGTCGGGGAGCAGCCCAAGACATTCGGTGTCGCGCGCGTCTGGTTGGCCATCTATGTGGTTGTGCTGGGGGCGTGTGCGGGTACGGATTCGATTCTGCCGCTCATGCTGATCGGTCTGCCGCGCATGTATGGCGCCTGGCATCATGTGCTGACAGGAGTCACCCAGCATGTCGGGCTGGCCGAAGACGTATTGGACCACCGGCTGAACTGTCGGACGGTGTACATGAATCCGTTCAGCCGGTTCGTTTATTGGAACATGAACTACCATGTCGAGCATCACATGTTCCCGATGGTCCCGTACCACGCGCTGCCGGAACTGCACAAGGAGATGCTCCCCGATTGCCCGAAGCCCTATTCAGGCTTTTGGGATGCTTATCGCGAGATCGTACCTACGTTGGCCCGGCAGTTGAAAGACCCGGCGTATTTTGTCATTCGAACTCTGCCAGAAAAGGCTCGCCCTGCACTCGAGTCGCAAAGGGTCACTGTCTCGCCTGCGCTCTAGCTCAGCCGCGGTCATTGGCACCTGATAGCCACAATGAGTAACGCCTTGCAATCGCCATCACTGCAAACCGGGCGTGAGCGTACAATCATAGTCGGTGCCGGCCATTCCGGTGGTCGTGCGGCAGAGGCGCTGCGCGCGGCCGATCCCGTACGCGAAATCATTCTGATCGGCCGTGAGGATTACCCACCCTATGAGCGGCCGCCGCTATCCAAAGCTGTACTGGCCGGCGCTGCCACCGTACAAGAATCCTACATTCATCCGGCTGCCTGGTATGCGGAGAATGGAATCGCGCTCAAGCTCTCGACCGGCGTAGCAGCAATCGACCGTGGGACGCGCCTGCTTGTCCTGGAGGATGGAACGCAGCTCGACTATGACACGCTGCTGCTCACCACCGGCGCACGACCGCGCGGATTGCAGATAGTGGGCGCAGGAGAGGCTGACGTGCTCTATCTCAGGGACATCCCTGATGCCGAGCGGCTGGCTGCGCGTCTGGCGCCGGATGTTGCGCTCGCGATAATCGGTGCCGGCTTTATCGGGCTGGAAGTCGCCGCTGCCGCCCGCCTTCTTGGCAGCACGGTGCACGTGATTGAGGTGGCGCCACAGCCCCTCGGCCGCGTCGTCGATCCGGCGATCGGACGCTGGGTCGCCGAGCTTCACCGACGCCACGGTGCGTTTCTGCATCTCGGCCGCTCTGTCCGCGCGATCGAGTCGGAAGGTGTCGCGCAACGGTTGATCCTCGACGACGGCACACGGATCGTCGCCGACATTGTCGTTGCCGGCATCGGCGCGGTGCCAAATACGGAGCTGGCCATGGCGGCAGGACTCGCGGTGCATGACGGCATCATCACCGATGCCGAGGGACGAACAAGCGATCCGGCGATCCGCGCCGCCGGCGACTGCACACGGCATTTCAACCCTCTGCTCGGCCGATATATCCGACTTGAATCGTGGGAAAACGCGCAAAATCAGGCGATCGCCGTGGCTCACTGCATGGCCAATATCAAGCGCCCTTACGCGGAGATCCCTTGGTTCTGGTCGGATCAGTACGACATGAACCTCCAGGTGCTCGGCATCGCCGAGCCGGGTACAAAGCTGATCTGGCGCGGCGATCCGGACGAGGGCAGTTTCATCGCCTTCAGCTTGGCGGCAGGACACATCGCCGCGGCGACGGGTATCAACCGGGCGAAAGAGATGGCGGCGGTAAGGCGCATCATGCAACGCGGCCTCACCGTCGATCCAGCGGTCCTTGCCGATCCGGCGTCCCGCCTCACAGCTCTCGCCAAGGGCTGACCATCCAGCCAAACAGTCAAGTAGGATCGAGGGCAGGGACCTGATGCTTGAGATTGTCGAATTCCGGGCCCCGTTGTCACACCGATGAAAGATGTCGCGAGGAAGATCAGCGGGTCGGCGCAATGACTGCAGTCCGGCAAATGGATTGATCGTATAGCGAGGATGATCGATGCGGCGATTTCTCGTATTCCAGTCGTTGTGGGCAATGGAACGCCGCCATACTGACGGCATAGAGCGCGCTGTTGAAGAAAACATCGCCATGATTGCCGGCGCCGGCTTTGAAGGCATCAGCGCGCACTGGTCCGACCGCGATGACGTCCGTCATCTCAACGAGTTGATCAGGGCGAGAGGATTGCTCGCAGAGGGTCAGTGCTTCCCAAAAACGGTCGATGACCTGAAACCTATTCTCGAGTTGGCGTCGGAGTTTCCAGTCCATCATCTCGATGTTCAGCCGGACGTCAGACCCCGCAAGCTCGATGAATGCTTCCCGCTCATTGAAGGCTGGCTCAGGCTTGCCGAGCAGGTGGACTTCCCAGTGCTGATCGAAACGCATCGGGACCGGATGACCACAGACCTGTTCTTTACACTCGATCTTCTGGATCACTTTCCCGGATTGCGGCTTGTCGCGGACCTGTCCCATTTCTTGGTCGGTCGAGAATTCGCGTGGCCAGTCGACGAGCAAAACCATG
>JASHVY010000161.1 GCA_030044345.1 Acetobacteraceae bacterium
GCCCACCCAGGATCGGCTCGCGGATCACCGGCGCGCTGATCACCTGATTGTCGAGCACGATCGCGAAAGGCCGGCCGACATTGGCCCGGGTGATATCGCCGAATTCCTGCGCGCCCAGCGAATCGAAGGTGAAGTTCACCACCCACTGGCCGGTCTGCGGGTCCTCGCCCGCCTCTGCATCCGTGAGATTCGCCCCATCCACGGCGACTCGCTCGCGCACGGCCAGGTTCTGTCCGGACTGGCCCTGGACGGGCAGGAACAGATCGCCCGGAGGCGGCGGGCCGCCGGCGGCAGGATTCGCCGCCTGGTCGATCAGATGGAAGGTGAGATGGGCGGTTCGGCCGAGAAGCTGCTTGATCCGGTTCGGATCACTGATCCCGGGCAACTGCACCATGATGCGCGTCGCCCCTTCCTGGGCGATCTGCGGATCGACGACGCCCGTGCCATCGATCCGGCGGCGGACGATCTCGATCGATTGCTGCATCGCCGAAGCGGCGCGGGCCGTGAGCGCCGGCCGCGAAAGCGTCACCGCCACCTGCCCCCCCGGCAGGGCCGAGACCGCCAGATCCGGCCTGCTGCCGGGCGCCGCCTCGGCAGAGGCCATTCCGGAGAGGGCGGCCAGCACGGCGGACTGATCCCCCGGCATGCGCGGTGTCACCACCACCCGGTCATGGGCAGTATCGGCCGCGAGACTATGATAGCCGGTGCCGGAGTGAAGCAGCGTCGTCCGCACGCTGTCGAGCGTATTGCCGAGTTGCTCGTGGACCACCGAATCCATGTCCACCTGCAGCAACAGATAGCTGCCGCCCTGCAGATCGAGCCCGAGCCGCACATGCCGCCATGGCAACCAGGACGCCGGCGCCGGAATGATGTTCGGCAGCGAGAGCAGGATCCCGAGCGCGCAGATCCCGAGGACCACCACCATCTTCGCGCGGGTGAAAAACATCATGACGGGCCGCCGAATTCGTTCACTGCTCTGAACCGTCCCGAAAGGGGGCCGGAGAATGACCGCCTGCCGAAGCTCATGCAACCCCGCGCGCTGCCGCCCCCGCTATCGCAGGCCCCGGCTACCGTGGGCCCCGCTACCGCAGCTTTGTGCGCCGCACGTCTTTCTTTTGCTCCGCTCCCCAGGCGGGGGCATGATGCGTGTATGGATGGCCGGTATCTCTATTATGGGGCGAGAACCGGTCCAAATCGAAGGATGCGCCCGGCCCAGGCCGGGTCTCCGCCGGGAAGGGAAGGAGTTCGTCCGTGACAGTCGCAGCCATTCTCAAGCACAAGGGCCATGAGGTCATTTCCGTGGCGCCGACCGCGACCATCGCCGAGGTCTCCCGCGTGCTGACCGACCGTCGGATCGGCGCCGTTCTCGTGCTCGATGTCGAGGACCAGCTCCTCGGTATCGTGAGCGAAAGGGATATCGTGCATAGCCTTGCCGCCAATGGCAGCCGCACCCTCGACATGACCGCCGGCCAATTGATGACCCGGGTTGTGCGCACGGTCACGCCGCGCACCACGGTTCTCGAAGCGATGACGACGATGACGGCGGGCCGCATCCGGCACCTGCCGGTGGTCGAGCGCAGCAGGCTGATCGGCATGATCAGCATCGGCGACGTGGTCAAGGCCCGCATCATGCAGCAGGACCACGAGGTGGACAGCCTCCGCGCCTACGTGGCGGGCGCGGCCTGATTGATTCGGCTCTGCCGGTGGGGCGGGACGGCGCTCGAGCATAATGACCGGAAATGATTACGCTCTCGTTTTGTTTTCCCGCATGCTTCGGACCTGCGGTGTCCCATCTCCGGTCATCACGCTTTGTTTTCCCGCGTGATTCAGACCTCCGGTGTTCCACCTCCGGTCATCACGCTCCGGGGGCGAGCCGCTTCAGCAGGTCCTCGTCGGGCTTGGGGAATCGATCTTCGCCGCCACCCACCGCCTGAATGCAGACATGATCCGCGCCCGCATCCCAGTGCGCTTGCAGACGCGCGCGGATTGCCGCCTCATCCCCCCAGGCCACCATGGCATCGACGAGACGGTCTGACCCGCCATCGGCAAAATCCGCATCCGTGAAGCCGAGCCGCCGCCAATTGTTGAGATAGTTCGGAAGCGAGAGATAGATGGCGAGACTCGCCCGCCCCTTGGCGCGTGCCGCGACGGGATCGGTCTCCGCCAGGACCTTCTGCTCGGGGCAAAGCAGCCGGCCCGCCCCGAGAATCCTGCGGGCCTCCGCCGTATGTTCAGGTGTGACATTGTAGGGATGCGCGCCATCCGCCGCTTCTGCGGAAAGCGCCAGCATTTTCGGGCCCAGCGCGGCAATCACGGTGCTGGGCGGTTCGGGCGGTGGCGGGGCGGTATAGTGCGCTTTCTTCATGCCCGCGAGATAGCCCCGCATGGTCTCGACCGGCTTGCCGTAGCGCTGGCCGCGAAACCCCTCGACGAGCGGGATGTGCGAAACGCCGAGCCCGAGGAGAAAACGCCCGCCGGATTGCTCGTTCAGCGCTTTTTGTGCCGCGGCGGTGGCGACCGGGTCGCGCGCATAGATGTTCGCAATGCCCGTCGCGATGATGAGCCGGCTGGTATTGGCAAGGAGCCAGGCCGCTTGGACGAAACTGTTTCGCCCCGTCGCCTCCGGAAACCAGAGCGCCCCATAACCCCAGCTCTCCACGCGCCGGGCGAAGGCTTTCGCCTCTTCGGCCGTGAACGCATCCATCGCGGCCCATACGCCAAGCTTCGAGAGTTTCATGGTGAGGCTCCTGCTGAATTTTCCCGCGCAGTACCGCCAAACATAGCCCTGCCTTCCTCCCGCGCGAACCGGCGGTTATAAACTCGCAATTCTCCAGGCAATTCTCCACGGGGAGGCGACGGATGTTCGAAACGACGATCGCGGGCAGTCTGCCCAAGCCCGCCTGGCTCGCCGAGCCGGACGTGCTCTGGGCCCCCTGGCGCCTTGCGGGTGACGACCTCGCCGCCGCCAAGCGCGATGCGACGCTGCTTGCGATCAAGGAGCAGGAGGATGCAGGCATCGATATCGTGACGGACGGAGAACAGTCGCGCCAGCACTTCGTTCACGGCTTCCTCGCTTTCGTCGCGGGGATCGACTTCGACCGCCGTGTCGAGATGGGCATCCGCGACAACCGCTATAAGGCGATGGTGCCGACCGTCACCGGCGAGCCGCATCTGACGGGCCGCGTGCATGCGACGGAGGCCCGCATCGCCCGCGCGCACACAAGGCGCAAGCTGAAATTCACGCTGCCCGGGCCGATGACCATCGTCGATACGATCGCGGATGCGCATTACAATGACCGGGTGAAGCTCGCGATGCGTTTCGCCGAGCTTCTGAACGAGGAGGCGCGCGGCCTCGAGGCCGACGGCGTCGATACCATCCAGTTCGATGAGCCCGCCTTCAATGTCTATATGGACGCGGTCAAGGATTGGGGCATCGCAGCGCTTCAGCGCGCGGCCGAAGGGCTCCGCTGCAAGACGGCGGTTCATATCTGCTACGGTTACGGCATCAAGGCGAATATCGACTGGAAAAAGACGCTCGGCGCGGAATGGCGCCAGTATGAGGAAATTTTCCCGGCCCTTGCCGCGAGCCGTATCGATCAGGTCTCGCTCGAATGCCGCAATTCGCATGTGCCGCTCGATCTGATCGGGCTTCTGAAGGGCAAGGACGTGCTGGTCGGCGCGATCGATGTCGCGAGCGATACGGTCGAAACGCCGGAGGAGGTGGCGGAAACAATCCTCGCCGCGGCGCGCTTCGTGCCCAAGGAACGGATCTATCCCTGCACGAATTGCGGCATGGCCCCGATGCGGCGCGAGATCGCGATGGCGAAGCTTGCCGCCCTCGGCGCTGGCGCAGCACTCGCCCGCCGCCGGGTCTGAACGGCGCGGCGCGCCATCACGTGGGCCAGCACGCGGGAAGGAGGGAATGGAAGCCACCGATCCGGCGCTGATGAGCGCCGAAGAGCTCCTCGACAATTATGCCCGCCGCATTCTGACCCCGCTCGATGCCCTCGCCGCGGTGCGCGAAAGGATCGAGCGCTACAATCCGCTTCTCAATGCCTTCGTCGTGATGAATCCCGGGGCCGATGTCGCGGCCGAGGAGAGCACGCGGCGCTGGCAGGCTGGCCGCCCGCTCGGCCTGATCGACGGCGTGCCCTGCACTCTCAAGGACCTGATCGATCTTGCCGGTTTCCCGACCCGCCGCGGCAGCCGCCTCACCTCCGCCGATCCTGCCGCCGAGGATTCGCCCGTAGCACTCGCTCTCAAATCGGCGGGCGCGGTCATTCTCGGCAAGACCACCACCAGCGAGTTCGGCTGGAAGGGCCCCGGCGATTGCCCGCTCACCGGCATCACCCGCAATCCCTGGAACCCGCGCCACACCTCCGGCGGTTCGTCAGCCGGCGCTGCGGCCGCCGCTGCCGCCGGGTTCGGGCCGCTGCATATCGGCACGGATGGCGGCGGTTCGGTCCGTGTTCCTGCCGCCATCTGTGGCGTCGTCGGCCTCAAGCCGAGCTTCGGGCGCGTGCCGCAATGGCCGGTCGGCGCCTTCGCCTCGGTCGCGGTCGCCGGGCCGCTCGCCCGCTCGGTGCGCGATGCCGCCCTTCTTCTTTCAGTGATCGCCCGCTTCGATCATCGCGATCCCTATGCGCTGCCCGATGATCCGCAAGACTGGCGCACCGGAATCGAGGAGGGTGTGGCGGGAATGCGGGTCGCGCTGCTCACCTCGCACGGGTTCGCCGCACCGCTCGACGCCACCAGCCGCGAAACACTGACTCATGCCGCGCATCTTCTCACCAAGGCCGGCGCGATCGTCGAGGAGATCGATCCCGACCTGCCTGATACGCGCGAGATTTTCGGGCGCCTTTGGGGGGCCGCGAATGCCCGCCTGGTCGCGTCCTTCCCCGAACCGCGCCGCCGCCTGCTCGATCCCGGCCTGATCGAGGTTGCAGCGAGCCTGAGCACGATGACGGCAACGGAATTTCTCGATAACGAATCGCAGCGCCTCAAGCTCGCCCATGCCATGGCGCGGCTGCACCAGCGCTATGATCTGGCGCTCTGCCCGACCGTGCCGATCCGGGCACCGCTTGCGGATGCGCCGACCACCGATCCCATGGATGCGCTCTGGCAGGTCTGGGCGCCCTGGACCTTCACCTTCAATCTCAGCCGCCAGCCTGCGATCAGCGTGCCGCTCGGCACGGACGATACCGGCCTGCCGCGCTCCGTGCAGATCGCCGCTGCGCTTTATCGCGACGATCTCGTTCTGCGTGCCGCGCGCGCGATCGAGCGTCTCTCCGATCCTCTCGGCTGCGCCACGCCCGAATGACGAGAGGAGGGGCCCCATGAACGCACCCGCAACAAGCCCGAGCCTGTCCGCGACCACCCCCGAGACCATCGATGAGCCGGTCATCGCCTGGCTCGCCGGGCAGCAGTCCGCGATGATCGAACTGCTCCGCGAGCTCGTCTCGATCGACAGCGGCAGCCACAACAAGCCCGGTATCGATGCCGTCGGCGCCGTGCTCCGCCGCTTTCTCGAGGGCCACGGCATCGCGGTCGAAACCATCCCCCAGAAGACTTATGGGGACTGCCTCCGCGCCCTCGTTCCAGCGCCGGATCCTGGGCGGGATCCTGCCGGTGGCAAGATTGGGGGCGGCAAGATCCTGCTGCTCGGCCATAGCGATACCGTCTATCCGGACGGCGAAGCCGCCCGCCGCCCTTTCATGCTCTCGGACGGCATCGCGACCGGCCCCGGTGTTGCGGACATGAAGGCCGGCCTGGTGATGAACGCCTTTCTGCTCGCCGCCTTCGCACGAAATGGCGGCGCACCGCGCCCGCTCATCGGCCTCTTCACCGGCGACGAGGAAGTCGGCAGCCCCGAGGGTCGTGCCGTCATTGAGGCCGAGGCCCGTGGCGCCCGCGCCGTCTTCAATGCCGAACCCGGCCGCCTCTCCGGCAATGTGGTGAGCCGGCGCAAAGGGGGCGTCTTCATGGCCATGCACGTCATCGGCCGCGCCGCGCATTCCGGCAGCCATTTTGCCGAGGGCGTCAGCGCGATCGAGGAGCTGGCGCGCAAGATCGTCGCGATCCATGCCCTCACCGATCTCGCCCGCGGCATCACGCTCAATGTCGGCCTCGTCTCCGGGGGCCAGAGCGTCAACACGGTCGCGCCCTGGGCCGAGGGCCAGATCGATTTCCGCTATGTCGTGGCCGAGGATCGGGCGGAGATCCTGGCGAAGCTTCAGACGATCGCAGCCCAGAGCTTCGTTCCGGGCACGCGCGCCACGCTCGAGATCCGGGGCGAGTTCCTGCCCCTGACCCAGGATGACGATGCTGAGCGCCTCCTCGCGCTCTACGCCCACTCCGCCACTGCCAGCGGTTTCACGCCGAGCGGCGAATTCTCCGGCGGCTGCGCCGATTCCGGCTTCACCGCCGCGGTCGGCGCGCCGACCCTCTGCGCGATCGGCCCGGTCGGGGGCAAAGCCCATAGCCCGGAGGAATTCCTGCTCGTCGAGACGATGATCCCGCGCGCGGTGGCCTGCGCGCGCACCATTCTCGCCCTCGGCGCAGCCATTTGAGTCAAGAGATCGGTTCGAGATCGACGCTGACGGTGAGATTATGGGCGCCGCCGCCCAGAATGACGCCGCGCACGGGGCTGACATCGGCATAGTCGCGGCCGAGTGCGACCAGCACATGCTCGTTCTGCACGATGAGATCGTTGGTCGGGTCAAGCCCCAGCCACCCTTGGTCGGGACCGAGCCAGCACTCGACCCAGGCATGGGACTGATCGACGCCGCGACGGCGGGTGGCACCGGGCAGCGGGCGCGTGCGGATATAGCCTGAGGCATAGCGGGCGGGCAGGCCGAGCGCGCGCATCCCCGCGATCATCACATGGGAAAAATCCTGGCAGACACCGGCGCGGGCGGCGAGAACCTTCACCACCGGGGTTGCGATACCGGTGACGCCGGGGCGGAAGGCGAAATCCTCCTTGAAGCGCGCGAGCACCTCACGCAGCGCGAGAAGGATCGGCCGGCCAGGCGGGAAGGATGGCTCGAGCCAGGCACGGGCGGTCGCGTCGGCCGGGGCGTGGGGGCTGTCGAAGAGGAATTCCGCCGCCTCCCATGCCTCCGGACCGGCAACAGAGGCGAGGCGGGCGACATCTTCCCAGGGCAACGTTTCCTCGTCCGCCGGCGGCCGGGCGAAGGAGACATCGACCTCGGCCTCACTGATGACGGTGAAATCCTGATGGAGGGCGTGGAGGAAGAGCCAGCTCACGCGGTTGCCGAAATGATCGATCCCCTCGCTCCGGCGCGCCGGGTCGGGGACCGTGCTGATCGCCGCGCGCAGCACTGCCTGGCCTCGTCCGGGGCGCGGGGCGAGGTGGAGCATGTGCGTCGCGAGATCCACGGGCTCGCTGTAGCGGTACGCGGTGACGTGGCGGAGGCGGTATCTCATGCCGCCAGCTCGCCGAAGCCGAGCGCCTGGGCCGCGGGCAGGAGCGCGAAATAGCGGCGCGATAGCCGGTCCGACAGAAGGCTGATGCGGGTGCCGATCTCCGCGAAGCGCGGCGGAAGCACGGCTGCCTCCACGGCCTGGTCGGCGTTCGCGGAGACGCGGGCGACCAGAGCGAGGGTCTCTTCGAGCAGGGCGGCGGCTTCCTCGGCAAGGCTGGTCTCGGTCCCGGCGGCGATGCTCCCGAGCAGGCCGCGGATGGTGGTGAGCTGGAAGGCGAGCGAGCGGGGGTTGGTGTCGTCGGCGAGGACGAGATCAAGCACCGGCGCCGGCTGGACCAAGGTGAGGTAGCGGCTGCGATAGGTGATCGCCGAATCACAGAGATCGAGCATCAGGATGAGGCCGGTCTCGATCCGGACAGGGGGTTCGGCGAGGGCCTGGGCGGCGATGCGGGCGATCGAGAGGCCGCGCTCGAGCCGGCGGCCGAGCTCCAGAAAGAGCCAGGTGCCGCCGCGGACCATGTTCTCGGCGGCGACGCCGGCGACGATGATCGAGAAGCGGAGCGCGGCTGCCATGGCGTGAGAGAGCGTATCGAGGCTGCCCCCGACACGGCCGGCCTCGGTACGGGCGGCGCGAAGGCTCTGGGTGAACGCAGTGTAGGTATCGGAGGTGAGGCGGTCGCGCGTGCGTTCGGTGAGGCGGGAGAGCTCCTCGAGGCAGGCATGGATGGCGCCGTCGGCGCGGACGACGGCGAGGAGCTGAGCGGCGAGTGCTGCCGGCGAGGCCGCGGCATCGCGGTCGATCAGCCGGGCATCGATGAGGATGCGATCGAGGCTTTGCCGTTCGACATATTCGCGCGGCAGGCTGCGGCCGCGCTCCAGGCGGGCGAGAGCCGCCCGGACTAGGCGGGCGGTATCCTCCAGCCGCTCGACATAGCGGCCGAGCCAGAAACAATCATCGGCCACACGGCTCGGCAGCTCGCCGACGGTGCGACGGATCGGGACCGGCGGGAGGAGCGCGGTGGTGGGGCCGATGAGGTCGCGATCCTCCTCGGCGAGCACCCAGACATCCTTGGCAATGCCGCTGATCGGCAGGCGGCCGGCCACCATGTCCTCCGGCTCGAGCAGGCGGGCGAGACCGCCCGGCATGGCTCGCCAGGCCTCTCCGCCGCCGGCAACGAAGAGGCGCAGCACGAGGGGCCGCGGCGCAAGGATGGAGCTGCTCGTGGGCGGGGCGCTCAAAGGCGAGAAGGACGGGGCGACAGAGGGCGCGAGCGCTTCGGTGGCGGCAAATTCCCAAGGGCGGTGGCGGATTCTGGCCTCGATCGCGTGCCAGTCCGCTGAGGCCAAAGTCGCGGGGACGAGGGCCGGCGCATTCCCGTCGAGCGCCGCGCGAAGAAGCCAGGACTCGGGAGCGGCAAGAAAGCGGGCGAGCGCGGCGGGTTCGCCGAGCCAGATGGTTTCGGCCGAGGGGAGGCGAAGCTCCTCGCCGAGGAGGCGGCGGCAAAGCGCGGGCAGGAAGGCGGCAAAGGCAGGCGCTTCGAGCAGGTCCGCGCCGGGATGGTTGACGATGTGCACCACCCCCTCGCGCATCGCCGCCATCAATCCGACCACGCCGTCCGTGCTGTGCTGCTGGAGCTCGAGCGGGTCGAGCGCGGTGGCGGGCAGGCGGCGCAGCAGGATGTCGATCTGCTGCAGCCCCTTGAGGGTTTTCAGGAAGACGACGCCGGAACGGACCGTGAGGTCCGCGCCCTCGACCAGCGCCGAGCCGAGGGCGCGGGAGAGGAGCATATGCTCGTACCAGAGTGGGTCCTCGGTGCCGGGCGAGAGGAGGGCCACGCCCGGATAGGCGCGGCCGGAAGGGGCGAGGCGATAGAGCGCGTCCTGCCAGAAATCGAAGAAAGGGCGGAGCGGCATCACCTCCGCACCGCGGAAAAGCTCGGGCATCACGCGGCCGAGCAGGCGCCGGTTTTCCTGGGCAAGGCCGAGACCCGAGGGGCCGGCGACGCGATCGGCGAGGACACGCCAGGCGCCGTCCGGCCCGCGCAGAAGATCGGCGGCGCAGAGCTGGAGGTCGGGCGGGGGGAGGGGTTGGAGGCTGTGGCAGGGTCTCAGAAAACCCGGATTGGCATAGACGAGCGCCGAGGGAAGCGCGCCTTCGGCAAGCAGGCGCTGAGGGCCATAAAGATCGGCGAGGATCGCGGCCAGAAGCTGTGCGCGCTGGGTGAGCCCGGCCTCAAGTGCCGCGAACTCGGCGCCGGAGAGCGGCAGAGGCACCGGATCGCAGCGCCAGATTTTTCCCGCCTCACCTGTCGCACCGGGCAGGACGGCGGCCACCCCTTCCTCCTCGAAGGCGAGATCGAGGCGGCGGGCGCGCTCCGCGAGACCCCCGTCACCGAGCAGGGCGAGGCCGCCGAGAACCGGGCGCCAATGCGGGCGAAGCCGCCCCTGGCCATCGACCATCTCATCGATGCCGGGGGCGAACGGTGTATCGTTCATCAAGATCAAGGGCATCGAGACGGAGGGGGATGGGCGGAGATCATGCGAAGGCGCGGAGATCGAGCGTGCGCGGGTGCTCGCGAGAAGGGGCGGCGCGCGGCTCCTCCATCGGGCCGGGCGTGTGGCCGAAAGGGAAGAAACGAGCGCGCCGGCGGGCCTCGGCTTCGTTCGCATTGACCGGGAAACGCCCGTAATTGCGGCCGCCCGGATGGGCGACATGATAGGTCAGACCGCCGAGGCTCCTGCCGTTCCAGCGATCATAAAGGTCGAAAACGAGCGGCGCCTGCACGGCGATGGTGGGATGGAGCGCGGAGGGCTGCGCCCAGGCCTTGAAGCGCACGCCGCCCACAGAGAGGCCCGCGGTTTCGGTGGAGGCGAGCGGCACGGCGATGCCGTTGCAGGCAAGCACGAAACGCTCGGGCGCGAAGCCCGCGGCCCGTGCTTCGACCCGTTCGACCGAACTGTCCACAAAGCGGACCGTGCCTGCGGCGGCGGCTTCCTCCCCCAGCACGTGCCAGGGCTCGAGCGCGTGGCGAAGGGAAAGATTCACATCGTGGATCGTGACGGCTCCGATCTCGGGAAAACGGAATTCGAGATGGGGCGCGAACCAGGCCGGGTCGAGGGGAAAGCCGCGTTCGGCAAGCTCGGCGAGTGAATCCCGGAAATCGGCCTCGACATAATGGCGGAGCATGAAGTCATCGTTGAGGCGGGTGCCCCAGCGGATGAGCGGCCGTTCATAAGGCCTCTCCCAGAAGGCGGCGAGGGCAGCGCGGACCAGCAGCATCTGCACCGAAGAGAGCTCGGGGCGGGGCGGCATCTCGAAGGCGCGGAACTCGACCAGGCCCTGCCGGCCGCCCGGCCCGTCCGGCGCATAGAGCTTGTCGATGCAGAACTCGGTGCGGTGGGTATTGCCGGTCCCATCCACGAGGAGGTTGCGGAAGATGCGATCGACGAGCCAAGGCGCCGCCTCGATGCCGCGCTGGATGCGCGAGAAGGCGATTTCGATCTCGTGAAGCTGGTCGTCGCGCGCCTCATCGAGACGTGGATGCTGGCTGGTCGGACCGATGAAGAGGCCGCTGAAGAGGTAGGAGAGCGAGGGATGGTTGTGCCAGAAACCGAGCAGGGATTTCAGCAGGTCGGGGCGACGAAGAAAGGGGCTCGCCGCCGGTTCGGCCGCCCCCATCACCACATGGTTGCCGCCGCCGGTGCCGACATGGCGGCCATCGAGCATGAATTTCTCCGCCGCCAGCCCCTCCTCGCGGGCGACCCGGTAGAGATCCTCGGTGCGGCGGACCTGCTCGGCGAAGCTCCGCGCCGGGGGAATATTGACCTCGATCACACCCGGATCGGGGGTCACGGAGAAATGGATGAGGCGGGGGTCGCGCGGCGGCAGATAGCCTTCGAGAACGATTTTGCAGCCGAGCTCGGCGGCCGTGTCCTCGATTGCGGCGGCGAGGTCGAGCCAGTCCTCCGCAGCGAAGAGCGGGGGAAAGAAAACATGGAGCTTGCCCTCGCGCGGCTCGATCGCGAGCGCGGTGCGGACGATGTCCGGCTCCTCGCGGCCGATCTCGGGCGCCGGCTGGGGAATGGGGCGAAAGAGTCCGAACGCGAGGTTCGGGGGGCCGGCATGGGCGCGATGGGCAGGGTGGGCGACGCGGTGAAAGAATTGTGCCGGGGGAAGGGGGGCACGCGGGGCAAAGGGATCGGGTTCGGTCTCCTGCTCCAGATTTTCGGGTGAGACCCAGGGCAGGCTGTCCAGCGGCAGGCGGAGCCCGATCGGTGAATCGCCAGGGATGAGAAACATCTCTCCGGCGCGGAAGAACCATTTGCCGGATTGCCAGCGGCTTGTGCCATTGGCGGAGACGCGGCGAAGCGGAAGCACACTGCCGACGGGCGTGGCGAGGCCCTGGCCGAAGACGCGGGTGAGCCGCGCGCGCTCGAGCGGATCGACGAGCTTGCTCGCCTCCGCCAGCACATTGGCGGGCAGGCGCTTCTCGCGCCAGAGATAGTAATGCACGTCCTCATGCGCCGCGATGAGGAAGGCGGGATCGATCTGCAGACGTTCGGCGAGGAGGGCGGCGAAACGGGCCGCCTCGGCCGGGGTTGTGGTGTCGAAATCCTCATCGGCGGCGAGCAGCTCAGGGTGGCGCCAGGCCGGTTCGCCATCCCTCCTTCCATGGGCATGGAACGCCCAGCGAGGCAATTGCTCACCGGGATAATGCTTGCCGAGCGTATATTGCAGCGCCGCGCCCGGCACCCAGAGGGGAGCGAGGCGGCGGAGCAGCCGGCCGGCATAACGCCGCTTGGTGGGGCCGAGGGCGGTCGTGTTCCATTCGGGCGCGTCACGATCCGTGGCGGCGACGAAGGTGGGCTCGCCGCCCATTGTCAATGCGATTCCGGAACGGTCCATCACGCGGTCGAGCCGCTCACCGGCCTCGGTGATCGCGCGCCAGACCGGCTCGGCATAGGGCTTGGTGACGCGCGGGGTCTCGCGGATGCGCCGCACGTCCATATGGTGGCTGAAGGCGACCTCGCATGGCTCGACCATCCCGGTGATGGGAGCGGCGGAGATCGGATCGGGGCTGGCGGCGAGCGGGATATGGCCTTCGCCCGCGAGCAGGCCGGACGTGGCGTCGAGCCCGATCCAGCCGGCACCGGGGAGATAGACCTCGGCCCAGGCATGCAGATCGGTGAAGTCCGCGGCGGGGCCGGACGGGCCTTCGAGAGGCTTCTCGTCGGGAACGAGCTGGATCAGGTAGCCGGAGACGAAGCGGGCGGCGAAGCCGAGGCGGCGCAGCGCCTGCACCAGCACCCAGGCGGAATCGCGGCAGGAGCCACGCGCGTTGAAGAGCGTCTCCTCGACCGGCCAGATGCCGGGCTCGGGCCGGACGATATAGGCGATGCGGTCGCGCAGGCGGCGGTTGAGGGCGACCAGCATGTCGACCGAACGGGTCGGGCCGGGCGGGGTCTCGGCGAGGAAAGCGGAGAGCAAAGGGCCGGGGGACTCGGCGGCGCGATAGGGCTGCAGCTCGTGCACGAGCAAGGGATCATAGGCGAAGGGCCAGGTCTCCGCCTCCGGATCGAGGAAGAAATCGAACGGGTTGATCGTTGCCATATCGGCAACGAGATCGACGGTGACGGCAAATTCCTGCACCCGCTCGGGGAAGACGACACGGGCGAGGAAATTGCCCTGCGAATCCTGCTGCCAGTTGAGGAAATGGGGCGTGGGCTCAACCGCGAGGGCGTAGGAGAGAACCGGCGTGCGGGTGTGCGGCGCCGGGCGCAGGCGGATCACCTGCGGCCCGAGCGAGACCAGCCGATCATAGCGATAAAGGGTGCGGTGGGTCAGGGCGGCGTGGATCGACATGCGGTGCGGCTCGGGCCCCAAAGGAAAGCGGGTTGGAAAAAGAAGATGGCATGTGGATTGTGCCCAAAGCCGCGCGTGGCGGCGAGCCCGGATTTTCCGCTGCCAAGAAAGGAAAGGGATGGCAGGAATGCAGCTTCCTTCCGGTTCGGCGGAGCGTGTAGGCTCGTTGCACGATATCAGCTTGCCGAGAGCGGGGTGCGTTCGCTCCCGCATCCCGCTCTCGCTATTTGTTGTGCGAGCATCTTCACGCGATCAGCCGATTCCGGCTCATCGCGATCTGCTCTAGAGAGGGATACCGTATGGATGGACATGCCGGCTGAAGATCCGTTCCAGGGTTATGATGCCGGTTCCTTTTACTGCGAGTTCGCCGCCGGCCGGGAGGGCGATGGGAGTGCAGCGGCAACGATCCGCAGCCGGATCGCGGCACTTGGCCTTGCCAACTTGCGCAGCCGGGCGCGGGCGGCAGAGACCGATCTTTTCAATCTCGGCATCACCTTCACCGTCTATTCCGAGGCCAATGCGATCGACCGCATCCTGCCTTTCGATTGCATCCCGCGCCTGATCACGGCGGCGGAATGGACTGAGCTCGATCGCGGCGTGCGCCAGCGGGTCGCGGCCCTCAACGCTTTTCTCGAGGATATCTACCACGCACGGCACATCCTGAAGGATGGCATCGTGCCGGCCGACCTCGTGCTCGGCAATGCCAATTATCGCCGCGAGATGGAGGAATTTCCGGTTCCCTTCGGCACCTATGTGCATATCGCCGGGATCGACATCGTGCGCGACGAGAGAGGCGCGTTCCGCGTGCTCGAGGACAATGCCCGCACGCCCTCGGGCGTTTCCTACGTGGTGGAGAACCGCCATCTGATGCTGCGCGCCTTTCCCGACCTGATGGCCGGGATGCGGGTTGCGCCGGTCGATGATTACGGGCAGCGGCTCCGCGCCGCGCTCTCCGAGATCGCGCCCGCGGAAGTGCTCGATCCGCAGGTGGTTCTGCTCTCGCCCGGGATCTACAATTCGGCCTATTTCGAGCATGTGTTCCTGGCGCGCGAGATGGGCGTGCCGCTGGTGGAGGGACGGGACCTCATCATCGAGGACGACCGGGTGTTCATGCTGACCACTGCCGGGCCGAGGCCGGTGCATACGATCTATCGGCGGATCGGCGATGATTTTCTCGACCCCACCCTGTTCCGCCCCGACAGCCTGCTCGGCGTGCCGGGGCTGATCAGCGCCTGGCGGCGCGGGCATGTGGCGCTCGCCAATGCCGTGGGCACCGGGGTTGCCGACGACAAGGCGATCTATGCCTATATGCCGCGGATCATCCGCTATTATTTCGGCGAGGACGCGATCCTGCCGAATGTCGAGACGCATATCTGCCGCGAGCCGGCGGGGCTGCAATACACGCTCGATCATCTCGCCGAGCTGGTCGTCAAGCCGGTGGGCGAATCGGGAGGCTATGGAATCACCATCGGGCCGCGCGCCTCGACGACCGAGCTCGAACGGACGCGAGCCGCACTTCTCGCCGACCCCGCCAACTGGATCAGCCAGCCGATGGTCGGGCTTTCGGTGGGGCCGACGCTCTGCGAGGAGGGAATTCGCGCGCGGCATCTCGATCTTCGCCCCTTCGTCGTCACGGGACGCGAGAGCTGGGTGCTGCCGGGCGGGCTGACGCGCGTCGCGCTCAAGCGGGGTAGCCTGATCGTCAATTCCTCCCAGGGCGGCGGCTCCAAGGATACCTGGGTCCTCACTGGAGAATTTCAAAGCGGAGCAACGGCTCATGGGGTGATGCGTTGAACCTGGCGCCGCCGCTGCTTGCGCGCTATGCCGAAAGCCTCTTCTGGATGGCCCGCTATCTCGAGCGGGTGGAGAATCTCGCGCGGCTGATCGAAGTGACCTATATCTTCGAGAGCCCGGGCCGCGAGAGCGAATCCTGGTACGCGCTGGTGCGCATCAATGCCGATGAGGAAAGCTTCTCGCGCCGGCACGGTGTTGCCGATCCGGACGCGATCAAGCGTTTCTACCTGATCGAGGCGGACAATCCGACCTCGATCCCGGCGGCGATCGAGGTGGCACGAACCAATGCGCGTGTGCTGAGGCCGCTGATCAGCACGGAGATGTGGAAGCAGCTCAACCAGTTTCATCATGCGCTCACCGCGATCGCGCCGGCGGAGCTCGAGGGTGATGCGCTCTCACGGCTCGCCGACCGCATCCGCGCGGGCGTGCAGGCGCAGACCGGCATCACCGAAGGCACGTTCTTCCGCGACCAAAGCTGGCATTTCCTCGAGCTTGGTCGGCTGATCGAGCGCGCCGACCAGACGACGCGGCTGCTCGACATCAAGTTCCATCTGCTGGTTCCTCGCGCGCGCGAGGAGTGGCGGCTGGTCGAGCTCACCCAATGGGGATCGGTGCTGCGGGCGGCGGCCGGCTATCACGCCTTCCGCCGCATCGCGCCGGTCGAGTTCGCGCCGGCCGATGTCGTCGCCTTCCTGCTGACGGACGCATCCTTCCCGCGCAGCGTCCGGCTCTGCCTCGACGAGATCGAGCGGCACCTGACGGCGCTGCGCATCCGATATGGGCTGGGCGGCACGCGCGCCGCCCTCGAGCGGGCGGAGGAGATGCGCGCGCTGATCGCGGGGGCGGAGACGGAACGGCTGAGCGCCGGGGGGCTGCACGCCTTTCTCGACAATCTCCAGCATGCGCTGATCGGGCTCGCGGGCGAGATCGGCACGGCCTTCTTCCGCGACTGGCGGCCCTTCGCACCCGAGCGGGAGCAGGGGTTTCAGGAGCAGAGGCAGGAACAAGCGGGATGAGGGCGCCGGCTCGCGGTCCCGGCCAGGCCGTGGCATGCTGGCATCATGAGGGTAACGCGGGAACGATATGGCTTCGGGCGGCATCGCGGCGCCAAGCCGGGATCCCGGCGGAGACCGAGAGGTGGCGCGGTTTGCCGAAGCGAAGCAGGCGCATGATGCGTTGGAGAGATCGGGCGAAAGCGCGGCGGCTCGGCGCGCTCATGGCAGCGCTGGTGATCGGCGGGCTCGCGGGCTCGGCCCGGCCGGGGCCGGTCGTGGCGGCGACCACGGTGTTTCGCTGCACCAATCCGGAGAGCGGCGCGAGCTGGACGCTCAAGATCGATTTCGATCATGGAAAGGTGGATGGCTATCCCGCGACGGTCGGGCAGCGGATGATCCTGTGGCACGACACGGGAAACCAGGGATTCTACAGGCTCGATCAGGTTACCGGCGATCTCAGGATCGTGCATGCCTCAAGCATGGGCGGGTGGGAACAGCATGCCGTCTGCCGCCAGCAATGAGCCGGCTGCACTCAGGTCAAGCCGGTCTTCAATACGCCCATTCTTCAATACGAATGTGATCCGAATCACACCTCTTGCCGGGTCCTTCGCCTATGGTCCGGGCCGCGTCCGCGCCAGGGGGGAGACGCCGCCATGGAACCATGCTTACCAGGGGCTGCCGACGCACCCTCATCCGGCACGTCCTTCGTCGGGCAGATCCTTGCCCCGCTGCGTGATGATTCCGGCAATTTCGACGGTTTCGTTCTTGAAACCGCCTGCGGCAAGGAGTGTTGCTTCGAAACCCGCGATCCCACGATCGCCGCGCTGGTGCAACGCGCCTGGCTCGAGCATCTCAAGGTCTCCGTCCTCGTGGCGCCTGAACGCCGCCGCCATCCCCTCTCCGTGATCCTCGGCACCGCGAACCCGGGGCCGGGGATGCCAGATCTAGGGATCCCGGGCGCGACCTCGTGATGATATCGCCATCGGCTTCGCCTTCCCCTATGTCCGGGGCCTGATCTGCCGCTTCAAGCCGGTGCAGAAATCGCATCGGCTTGGATGCAGGATGTGGCGAGGGAATGGAACGCATCTCCGAACGCATGGCCCGGCGGATCGCGCTGGCGGCCCAGGGAATCGGCCGCGCCCGCCCCGCAGCGCCGGCGCGCCGGCATGTGCTCGGGCTGGTACGGAGCCTCGGCGCGCTCCAGATCGACAGTGTCAATGTGCTGGCCCGCGCGCACTATATGCCGGGCTTTTCCCGCCTCGGCGCCTATCCGCGCGAGGCGCTGGACTCCCTGGCCTGGGGACGAAAGCCCGAGCGCGCGCTGTTCGAGTATTGGGGCCATGAGGCCTCGCTGCTGCCCCTGCCGTTCCAGCCGCTCTTCCGCTGGCGGATGGCAAGGGCAGAGCGTGGCCAGGGAATGTGGTCGGGCCTTGCCCTCTTCGCTACCGAGCACAAGCGGCAGATCAGCGCTGCCCTGGCCGAGATTCGCGCGGGCGGCGCCATGGCCGCGGCCGATCTTTCCGACGGCGGCACATCCCGGCGCGGCGGCTGGTGGGGCTGGAGCGAGGGCAAACGCGCCCTCGAATATCTGTTCTGGAGCGGCCAGCTCGCGGTCGCCGGCCGGCGCGGCAATTTCGAGCGACTCTATGACCTACCCGAGCGGGTCCTGCCTGCGGCGATCCTCGCTTCCCCCACGCCCGCCGAGAGGGACGCGCAGCGCATGCTCGTCTCCCTCGCCGCCCGTGCGCTCGGTATCGGCACGGAAGGCGATTTCGCGCGCTATTTTCGCCTCGGTCCGGGAGCGAAGGAACGGGTGGCGGAGCTTGTGGAAACGGGCGAGCTGATCCCGATCGAGGTCGTGGGCTGGAACCGGCCGGCCTTTCTGCATCGGGATGCTGCACGGCCGCGACGGCTTGCCGCCAATGCGCTCGTCTCTCCTTTCGACCCGTTGCTCTGGGAGCGGGACCGGACGGAGCGTCTCTTCGGTTTCCGCTATCGGATCGAGATCTATGTGCCCGCGCACAAGCGCACGCACGGCTATTACGTGCTGCCCTTCCTGATGGGCGAGCGTTTTGCTGCGCGGGTCGATCTCAAGGCCGACCGGCAGGAACGCGTGCTGCATGTTCTCGCCGCCTATGCCGAGGAGGCCACGGATCGCGCCGCCGTGGCGGAAGCGCTCGCCCCCGAGCTTGCCGCGCTCGCCACCTGGCTCGATCTTGCCCGGGTGAGGATCGCCGGCCGGGGAGATCTCGCCCCGCCGCTCAAGGCAGGCATGCCGAAAATTCCAGGTCCCGCCTGAAGAAACCGCC
>JASHVY010000162.1 GCA_030044345.1 Acetobacteraceae bacterium
CCAGACGCTGACCGACGGGTACCAACTGAGGGCGGGGCACTGAACAAGCTCGCTGGGAGCATGATGATCTTTGATCAGCACGCTCCAAACTTATCGGGGATTGATCAGCCGAGGGGCCGCCCGGGAATCGCCTGTGCGCCGTAGCGGGCATCCCATTCATCCTGCACCGCCTGGAGCACGCGCATTGCCGGCAGCACCGAGGGGCCGGAGGCGCGCGGAGGGCGGCCGGTGCGCACCGCATCGAGAAAATCGAAGATGATGCGTGCCGCGTTCTCCTGCTCGGACTCCATCGCGACCGTGCCGGAAGAAGTGCGGAGCGTGCCGGCCAGGATATCGAAAAAATAGGTGTCCCGGTCGGTCACGATCAGCTTGTCATAGAACCGATAGGAAGCATGGTACGAGCCATGCACGAGCAGAGTGGCGTCCCGCTCGGTCTCCACGAGCACGATGCACTCCATCGGGATGCCCGTGAGCGCATGGAGGGGACCGAGATGACCGGCGATCCGGCGCAGTGGCGCGTCCTCGAACAGGAAGAGCCCGAGATCGACGAAATGGCAGAAATGATGCCAGAGGATATTGTCGGTCCAGCTTCGCACATAGCCGGTCGCGCCGATATTCTTGAGGCGGGGAATGAAGAAGCGTCCGGCGATATGCCGGATCGTCTCCTCCCCGGCGGCGAGCCGCGCACGCAGCGCCTCGCGCTCGGCGCGAAAGCGCATCGGATGGCTGAGCCCGTAGACCTTGCCGCTTTTTTCTCCGGCTGCCACCACACGCTCCGCGCCCGCGAGGCTCATCGCGATCGGGATTTCGATCAGCGTGTGCTTGCCCGCCTCGAGGCAGGCGATCGCCTGCTCCTCATGCTGTTCGCTCGGCGTCGCCAGCACCACCGCATCGACCTCGGGGTCGGCCAGCGCCGCGGCAAGCGAGGTGGTCCATTTGCGGTACCCGTAGCGCGCAGCAAAGGCTTCGGCCGCTTCCGCGCGCCGCCCAACCGCGGTGTGCAGAACCGCATCCGTCCGCGCCAGAGCCTCGGAATGCCACACACCCATCATTCCGTAGCCCGCCATGCAGATATTCATCTCATCTCTTCCCGAAAGCGTGCATTCAGCCGATCCGGAATCCGGCCTGCCCGGCCGCCGCGTGCAGATGGGTGAACCCCTTCCTCACATAGGTGAGCGGCGGCGCCTTCGCCGGATCCTGCTCCGCCGCGACGATCAGCCAGCCGTCGTACCTGGCCTTCGCCACGGGCGCGCGCCAGTGTCCTTGACCGAACATCCTTGGCGTGCATGTGATCAATGCGCCCCACCCACCTTGTGGCAACCCGCTCCGGGTCCTCGCCGGCGACCGAGCGATGCCTAAGTTCACCCCTGTACCAGCCCGAGACCAGGGCAAGCCCATGGCGCGCCGGCACTGCGGAAAGCGCGGCCGGCTCGCGTGGAAACTTGTTGCCCATCTCGATGCCCGTGAAGCCGGCTTCGCGCGCCTCCGCCAGGCCGTCTCGAGCGACGTCTCGCCCCCGAGCTCCGGCAGATCGTCATTGCTCCAGGCAATCGGATTGGTTCCGATCCGCACGCTCATCGCCGACGTTCCCCATCTTGGCCGTATTGATCTCGCCGGATCATGAAAAAGAAAAGGCCAGGGGCGAGGCTCCCGGCCTGTTCCCCCTGGCCCCTCTTCGCGGCTTCTTGCCTCTCAGTGCGCGGCGACGGCTCCGCCGGCCTTCGGCCGCGGCATCAGCGCCAGCAGCACGATCGAACCGATCAGCACCACGCCCATGCCGAAGAAGCAATCCGCATAGGTCATCGTGTAGGCTTGGCTCCGCACCATCGCCGCAAGCTCGCCGAGCGCCTGCTGCGCGGCAAGCCCTGCCGGCGTGCCCCTGGCGATGAGCAAGGAGGCTGCCCGATCGAGCCAGGCATGGACGTCCGGCGAGGTGACCGTCAGGCGCTGGGAGATGATGTCGAAATGGTAGTGCTCGCGCATCGTCGTGAAGGTCGAGAGCATGGCGATGCCAAGCGAGCCGCCAAGGTTGCGGAACATGTTGAAGAGCGCCGAGCCCTGGGCCTGGTCGGCTCGCGCAAGGCCGCCTGTGGCGAGAGAGGAGAGCGGCACGATGATGAAAGGCTGGCCGAGCGCGCGGACGAGTTGCGGCAACTGGAGCTCGGGCCCCGCCGTGTCCGGGCTCATATAGCCGTTCATCACGCAGCTCACGCCGAACAGCACGAACCCGAAGGCCACCAGCAGCCGCGCATCCACCCTCTTCATGATCATCGGCACGAACGGGATGATGAGAAGCTGTGGTGCGCCCGCCCACATCACCACCTCGCCGATCTGCAGCGCGTCGTACCCCTGTACCTGGCCGAGATAGACCGGCAGAAGATAGACCGAGCCATAGAGACCGAGCCCCATCACCAGCCCGAGCAGGGAGGCGGACCCGAAACCCCGCCGGGCGAGCAGCCGGAGATTGAGGAAAGGTTCGCGGCGCACGAGCTCGATCACGATGAAGGTCGGGATGGCGATCGCCGCGGTGATCGCGGCATAGCGGATCCACTCCGTCGTGAACCACGCTTTTTCCTCACCCTCCTCGAGCATGGCGATGAGCGAGCCGAGTCCGACGGCCATGAAGAAAATGCCGAGCCAATCGCCCTTCTTGAGCAGATGGAGCTGCATCTTCTCAGGCGCGACGCCGTACCAGATGGCGCCGATGACGGCGAGCGCCGGGACCACATTGATGAAGAAGATCCAATGCCAGGACCAGGCATCGGTGAGCCAGCCGCCGATGGTCGGCCCGATGGCCGGGGCAAAGGTTGCCGTCACGCCGAACATGGCGAGCCCGACCGGCTGGCGCCCGGAAGGGAGCTTGCTCAGGATGATCGTGAGCGCGGTCGGGATCAGCACGCCGCCCGTGAAACCTTGGCCGACGCGAAAGAGGATCATTTCGCCGAGGCTGCTCGCGGTCCCGCACAGCATCGAGAAGATCAGGAAGAGCACGGTGTTCGCGACCAGATAGAGACGGAGCGAGAAGACCCGGGAGAGCCAGCCGGTGAGCGGGATCACGACGATCTCGGCAACCAGATAGGCAGTCGAGATCCAGCTTCCCTGGTCGGACGAGGCGGAGAGCCCACCCTCGATATCGCTCAGCGAGGCATTGGTGATCTGGATATCGAGCACCGCCATGAAGGCGCCGAGCACGCCGCCCAGGACTGCGATCCAGTCGCGGAGCGGGACCCGATCGGCGGCGCTCATTGCGCGCGCTCCCCGCCGAGCGCGAGCTTCTCGCCTGCCGGAGTGGGCGCGGTGTTGACCGTCGCTTCCACCGAAAGGCCGGGCCGCAACGCATTCACCGTCGGGTCGTCCGCAGAGAGCGCGATCTTCACCGGCACGCGCTGAACGATCTTCGTGAAGTTGCCGGTTGCGTTCTCAGGCGGCAGGAGCGCGAACTGCGAGCCCGAGCCGGGCGAAAGGCTTTCGACCGTGCCATGAAACTCATGGCCGGGGAAGGTATCGATCGAGAGCGTGACCTTCTGGCCGGGCTCCATCCGCCCGACCTGCGTTTCCTTGAAGTTGGCGGTGAGATAGATCTGGCTCCCCATCGGCACCACCTGTAGAAGCGGCGTGCCGGGCGAGACATAGGCGCCGAGCCGTACGCCGCGGTCACCCACCACGCCGTCGAAAGGCGCGGTGATGACGGTGTAGGAGAGGTTGAGCTTCGCGGTCTGCTGCTCCGCCTGCGCGCCCTGGAGCGCTGCTTCCGCCATCTGCCGCTCACTTGCCAACACACCGATCTGCCGCTGCGCGGCGGTCAGCGCTGCCTGGTCTCCGGCGAGCTTCGCGTTGCTTTCGCTCAGGTTGGCCGCGGTCCGCTCGGCGGTCTGGACAGTGCCGAAGCCGGTCCGGCTCAGCCGCGCATAGCGTGTCGCGTCGGCTTGCGCGAAGCCGATGGCCGCCTGGTCCGCCGCGATTACCGCGCGGCTCGACGCGACATTTGCCACCTGCTCGGCGATCTCGGCACCGATATTGGTGAGCTTCGCCTCTGCCGAGGCCACGTCCGCATCGGCTTTGGCGAGCGTGGCGCGAAACGGCCGGTCATCGATCCGTGCCAGCACCTGTCCTGCCCGGACCGGCTGGTTATCAGTGACGTTGAGCTCGGCGATCGTTCCCGCCACCTGCGGGCTCACCGATACGCTGTCGGACTGAAGATAGGCATCGTCGGTCGAGACCAGGAACCGGTTCGCCTCCCACCAGCGATAACCGCCGACCCCGAGCGCAGCGGCGGCGAGCAGGGCTGCCACGCCGAGCAGACGCTGCCGGCGGAGCCGAAGCTGGCCAGGCCGCGAGATGACGTCAGCGGATGGATGCGCGGGCAAACCGAGGTTGCCTTCTCCGCCTCCGCGTAAGGTCACGGCCGACAAGCCTGCCGCCGACACCCGGTCCGGCGCGGTCCGCATGGTCTTCTGCGCCGGGACTGTCTCAAGGGCGATGGTATTGACGGCCTGGATGGGGGTGATTTGATTCATGGAATGGATCTCTGAGGCCAAGCGAGGTTGAACTGAACGGTTCAGTCCGATATCGCGTTCGGTCTTTGTGGGTCAAGGCTAAACTGAACAGTTCAGTATGATCCTGACGCAAGCCACGAATGCGCCCAAAGGCAGGCAGCCTCCTTGACAAAACTGAACTGTGTAGTTTAATTACTGCCATGTCACAGACAGAGGCTCTTCCTCAGCCGGCCGTGGACCGGGCGGATCCCACCCCCAAGCAGCGGGATATCGCCGAAGCAGCCACGCGTCTCTTCATGGCGCAGGGCTACGCAGCGGTCTCGATGGATGCGATTGCGCGTGCTGCCAGCGTTTCCAAGGCGACCCTCTACGCTTACTTCGCGTCGAAGGATCAGCTTTTCGCCAGCCTGATCGGCACGGCATGCAGCCGTTCGGGAGCTCATTCTGTCCTGCCCACGGAGGAGGAGCTCGATCTCCGCGCGACCCTTACGGCGCTCGCCGACCGCGCGCTTCGCTTCATGCTTGAGCCGCAGTCCCTTGCCATCTACCGGGTGGTGGTGGCCGAGTCAGTGCGCTTCCCGGAACTCGGCCGTGCTTTCTTCGAGCGCATCACCGAGTCTTCGCGCCAGAACCTCGCAGCCTGGCTCAAGAAGCAGATGGAGTGCGGAAAACTTCTGACGCGCGATCCTGTCATCGCCGCTCAGCAATTCATTAGCCTTTTGCGCACCCACTTCTATACACGGGCCGTGCTCGGCGTTGATCCCCCGCCCTCCGAGGATGAGATCAAGGCCACCGTCACGGCGGCAGTCGAGACCTTCCTCCGCGCCTACGCTCCCGAGAGTCCGCCCCCCGCCGCCTAAAGCGTGACGATTTTTGATCATCACGCTCCGGCTTTGTTTTCTCGCTCAATTTCATGACTTTGGCGGATCTCTCCGCTCGGGGTCCCCGCGAACAGGTTCAGGGCACCCCGTCACGGGGTGCGCCGACTCGCCAGAAGCCATATTGATCTAACGAAGCGAAGCAGCCTGTGGCAGGCTGTGACTTATGACCGAAGCCAGACTTGCCCTCGTCACCGGCGCGGCCCGCGGCATCGGGGCGGCAATCGCTGCTTACCTCGCCAGCAACGGCTGGGGTGTCATCGCCGCGGACCGTGAGCCTGCGCTGCACGCCACACCGCGCATGCGCGCCATCCAATGCGACGTCTCGGACGAAGCCGAAGTCACCACCATGATCGCCGGCATTCGCGCGGAAGTCGGCAAGCTTCACGCGCTCGTCTGCAACGCGGGGATCATGGTGCGCAGGCCGCTCACGCGGCTCACCCTCGCCGAATGGTCGCACGTGCTTGCAACGAACCTGACCAGCACCTTTCTTCTCGTCCGCGCCGCAGAGGATCTGCTGCGCGCAGCCCATGGCGCGGTCGTCACCATCGGCTCGACCCGCGCCCATATGTCCGAGCCGGACACGGAGGCTTATGCCGCCTCAAAGGGCGGCCTCGTCGCTCTCACCCATGCCCTGGCCGTGAGTCTCGGTCCCGCAGTGCGGGTGAACTGTATCTCACCCGGCTGGATCGACACGCGGGGCGAGCCACTCGGCGCCGCCGATCACGCCCAGCACCCGGCTGGCCGTGTCGGCCGGCCGGAAGATGTGGCTTCGCTCGCCGCCTGGCTGATCGGACCCGAAAGCGGCTTCGTGACCGGCGCCGAGTTTGTTATCGATGGCGGAATGACGAGGAAGATGATCTACATCTGAATCGATGAAGCTTCTGGCGGAAACGCCTGGCCTTGCTGTGTCAGTAAGACGAGAGCGTGATGACCGGAGGTGGGATCACCGGAGGTCTGAATCACGCGGGAAAACAAAACTTCGAGGCACCGCGCATGCTCGGAGACGAAGGAGGACCCTTTTGATATGCAGCGCGGTGTCTCTCGTCGCAGCTTTCTTTGGTTCCAACAGGGTTCAGTCAAAGGCTCTCGATCCCAGTAGCTTCTCCCGGAATCGATTCTTGATATGGGAACCGTCGCGTAGCCGCGTCGTCATCGGATAGCGGCGAGTGCTGACTTTGATGTCGAAGAAAAGGGGACCAGGTGATCCGAAAATGTGAGGAAGCGCCTTGTCCAATCCCTCCTCAGTGGAGATCGTCTCCGCTGCCGCAAAACTGCAGGCGCGCGCCACGGCGGCAAGATCCACGCCTCTCCGGGTGTGGGTTGGCTGCAGGCCGGTCTCGCCATAATGCTCATTGTCGATGACAACAACGGCCAGATTGACAGGTTTCTTTGTACCGATCGTGGCTAGCGAGCCTAAACCCATCAGCATCTCGCCATCCCCGGTGGCAACGATCACTCGCCTCGTCTGCTGAGCAATTGCCAAGCCGAGACCGACCATGGCCGCAGACCCCATCCCGCCCCAAAGATAGAAGGTGTAAGGACTATCCTCTATCCCCGCATCATAGGTGGTCGAACCAAGGCCGGTAACGAAGAGGGCGTCCGCGCGTTTTGCCAAAAGAGCACGCATTACCAGACGGCGATCGAGGGCTTCCGCCTCATTCTGAATGATAGTTGTCATCAATGTTCTGCCTTAGCTTCAAAATCCTTGGCACCGATAACACGCTGACCAACCAGTACCGCAACCGGTCGATTGGTGCTGAAGGCCATTTGCGCGGCTGCCAGAACCATTTCTCCCACCTCGTGGGCATGTTCCGCTCTTTGCACGACCACACCGGCATTCGCCAGTACGGCAGGAGTTCCCTGGCCCATCGGCAACTGCCAGGGATTGAACTCGCCCCATTCTCCCCGCATGGTCACGAGCATCAGCAAGGGAAAGCGGCACTCCTCAATCAAGCTCAGCGCATTTATGCAATTGCCCACACCGGAAGATTGCATCAGTAATACGCCCCGCTCGCCGCCGAGCCAGGCCCCTGCGAGCATTCCGATGCCTTCCTCCTCACTTGTAAGCGATACGCAGCTCATTGCGCCATTGCGTTCGCAATCGAGAATGAGTCGCGTATGACCTGCGTCAGGCACAAAAGCAACCTGACGGATATCCGCTCGTTTTAATGCCTGGAAGATATCTTCAGGCCACGTCTCCGTGCGGATATCCGATCTTGTTTCTACATTCATGTCCGGCCTCTGGTCCGGCAAGAACTTTCGAAATTCATTGAGAGATCTCCCGCTGTTTGTTACGAATGAGATCACACCGATCAACCGCTCGGCAATAGCGAGCGTGGTTGATCTCCACCAAAGCAATCATCTCCGCGCCACGGATGGACAAATCTCGAACGGTCACCCCTTTTCTTGGCTGCCGCGTAACGAATCCGAGAGGCCCTCGTTCTGAAAGAGCAGAGCAAATCAGACGACACGGGATACCAAGGCGAACACTGAACTCATCTTCGATAGGGTGCTCACGCGGAAGCAGATGCTCAAAAATCATGTCAAATTTGTGCGGCTCCACAAGAGTCGCTACGAGCGGCAACGTGCCAGACGACTTCCCAGTCATGGAGCGTCCACGCACAATCGACCGTCTGTCATGGGATTCTCGCAATCGGAATTCCCCCTGCACATCCCGCTCGCTGGTTTGCAACGATAAGGAACGCATGCCGAAACAACAGCGGCGGGTTTCGTCACCTTCCGCTTAGGCTGAAACTTGTCTCTCCGACGCGTCACCCGTCGCGTGCGCAGAGTGAGAGGTTTTTTTGTTGGTTTCCATCACTCCAGATGTAGATATAAATGTCAACAAATTTATTGACTATCCCGGCGGCATTATTAAGCTGGGTTTGGCGCCCGGGCGGGGCCAACATCGTCGAGAGTGGCTGAGCGTCCTGGAAGGTGCGGCTGCGACG
>JASHVY010000163.1 GCA_030044345.1 Acetobacteraceae bacterium
ATCTCGCCCTTGGCCAGTGCCTCCGCGTATGGCCGGCCGAGAACAGGCAGCAGAAGCTTGCCCTTGAGCCATGGTTCCGGCGGCGACCAGTCGATATCGAAGAACGCCGCATAGGGACTCCGACGTCCCTTTGCCAGCACATCTCGCCACCAGGGATTCTCTGTCGCGTCCGCGGCCATGTGGTTCGGCACGATGTCGAGCACGAGCCCCATGCCGTGTCGGTGCAGTGAAGCGACCAGGCGCTCGAACGCTGCGCTCCCGCCGAGCTCCGGATTGATCGTGCCGTAATCGACCACGTCGTAACCATGCGCCGACCCCCGGCGCGCCTTGAAGAGCGGCGAGGCATAAAGGTGGCTGATGCCGAGTGCGGCGAGATAAGGCACGACCTCTTCGGCGGCGGACAGTGTGAAGCCGGAATGGAACTGCAGACGGGCGGTGGCGCGCGGCGGTTCGGCCTCCCTCACGGATTGCCTCGCCCGGCGCGGAGGGCGCGCAGCCGCGCGGCGACGTCCGGCTGGTCGAGTATCGTCTCGACTCGCGCCGGCAGGCGGCGGCGCCAGTTCGGGTGTCCCGAGACAGTCCCGGGAAGGTTCGGCTGCTCCTCGAGCGCGAGCGCATCCTCGAGCGGCAGCAGCGCGAGCCGCGAGGCCGTTCGGCCGATGAAGCCTGCCGCCGCGGTGGCGACGCGCGCGCCCTCGCCTGGTCCCGGCACCTCGCCCTCGGCCGCGCCCGCAGCGCAGAAGCTGCGCCAGAGCAGACGGCGTGCGCGCGCTCGCGCCGCGACTGCCTCGTGCCGGAGTCCGAGCCGCCGTCGCCACTCGATATCCCGCCCGCGCCACCAGCCGGCGATCGTGGGCAGATCATGGGTCGAAGTCATCGCAGCTGCCTCCCGCGTCCAAGCTGAAGGCGGCCGGAACCCTCCCGCCACGCGCTCAAACCAGAGCACGCGGAGCCCCGCCATGCCGCCGACAGCCAGCTTCTCGGAGAACCCCATCGGCACGGTGCCGAGGTCTTCGGCGAGCACCACGGCCCGGTGACGGAAGGATTCGAGGGCGAGCAACCGCATCAGGTCCCGACAGGGATAGGCGAGATAGACTCCATCCCGGGGCGAGGCGCCTTCCGGGATCACCCAGAGCCGCGCCAGCCCCATCGCGTGGTCGATCCGGACGCCCCCCGCATGGGCAAGGGTGGCGCGCAGCATCCGAATCCAGCCTGAGAAACCTCCGCGAAGGAGCCCGAACGGCGAGAAGCTTGTCAGCCCCCACCCCTGCCCGTCGCGGTTGAACGCGTCCGGTGGCGCGCCGATCGAAAGCCCGCGCAACATATCTTCGGCCCGCATCCAGGCGTCGCTGCCGCCCGGATCGGCGCCCACGGCAAGATCGGCGATGATGCCGATCCGCATACCGCCTTGCCGCGCCGCCTGCTGGGCTGCGGCAAGCCCCGCCTCGGCGCGATACTGAAGATAGAGATGGAAGGCCACCTCCTCTGCCGCGTCGCGGGCGAAACGCCGCGCCGCCACACTTCTTGGCGAGGCGAGCTCGGCTGGCCAGCGTCGCCAGTCCGACACCCCGCCCTTGGCGACTTCTGCGGTGGCGATCGTCTCGAAAAGGGCATGAAGACGGAGCTCTGGTCCGGCATGCCGGCGGAACGCGGCAAAGCCCGGACTTGCCGCATCATGAGCGAAATCCTGCCGGAGCGCGGCGAGATGCGCCGTCATCACCGCAGGCCAGTCGATCAGCTCTTCGTTCGCCGGCGCGAGAGTGCCAGCGCTGCAGGCGACATAGACCGGGTTGAGCGCGATCCGGCTCGAAGGCGCATAAGGCGCTGTCAGCGCCGGATCGGCGGTGAAGAGTGCATGGACCGGACTGATCGCGAGCGCGTCGATTCCGCGCGACGCTGCCCTGCGGGCAAGCGCGGCAAGCGCGGCGAAGTCACCGCATCCGGCATCGTCGCGCCGGCAGAGCGCATAAAGCTGCGCTGCCATCCCCGCGAGGCGACGGCCCGAGCCCGCATCTTCGAGCGTCCAGCCGCGCCGCGGTGCGACGGCGAGTATCCCCGACCAGCCCTGCACCTCGACCCGGTGATAGCCGAGAGGCAAGGTCTCAGGCATCGGGCCAGCTCCCATGAGCGTCCTGCCCTCTTCGAGGGTGATCCGCCAGGAACCCTGCTGACCTGGGAGCACGATCGGCTGGCCCGCCTCCACCGTGACGAGCCGCCCAGACCCTTTGAGACGTGCGAGCTCGGCCGTGCTTTCGCGGCACTGCGCCTCCGTCCCGGCCGGCAGGCCAAGCGCGCTGAGCACCGCGTGCAGCACCCCAATCTCGACCGTTCTGGGCCGGTTCTCCTGGTCGGTCCATTCCACGGCGAGCCCGGCCGCGCGGGCGAGCTCCAAGGTGCTCGCGTCGCTCATGACCGACGGTCTAGCCATGCAGCCGCGCTTCGCGCGGGGAGGCGGTTCAAGGGGAAGGAGGTTTCGGGAACCGCGGCAAGGCGCTCGCCCTTTCCGGTAAGGCAAGGAATGGGCTCAGGGCCGAAATTGGCGGCGATCGTGAGCCGCGCCCCATTGCCGAGCTGCCAGGCCGCTCGCACGCCGCTTGTGCCGAGCGCCTCGGCCTCGAGCGCGCGCGTTCCCGGAAGGTGCGGCATGATGTGCGTGGTCCGAAGTGCGAGCAGCCGGGCATGGAAGGCGCGCACCATCCCCTGGTCTTTCGTGCGGGCTTCGGCCGGGGTCGGGATCGAGCGGAGGAAAGTTGCCGGGTCATTGGGATCAGGGATGCGGGCTCTGGCCTTCGGATCGGAGAAGTCGGCGAAACGCGAGAATTCCCGTCGCCTTCCTTCCCGCACCAGGGCAGCGAGCTCTTCCCGATGGTCGGTGAAGAAGAGGAACGGCCGGTTCTCGCCCCATTCCTCTCCCACGAAGAGGAGCGGAATCTGCGGCGCGAGCAGGAGGAGCAGCGTTGCCGCCGCGAGTGAAGCCGGATCGGCGAGGAGAGCGAGCCGTTCGCCGAAGGCACGATTGCCCACCTGATCGTGGTTCTGGAGGAAAATGACGAAGGCGGTGGGCGGCAGATCTCTGCTCGGGCTGCCACGCCGCCGCCCGTCTCGAAAGCGGGAGGGCTCGCCCTGATAGGCGAACCCCTCCTTGAGCACGCGCGCAAGCGCCTCGGCGGGCTTTGGATAATCGGCATAGTACCCGCCGCTCTCGCCGGTCAGCAGCACATGCAGCGCATGGTGCGCATCATCCGACCATTGCGCGTCGAACCCGGAACGCAGCAGATCCGCATCATTCTCGTCATTCTCGAGCACGAGATGCACGTGCCGGCCGGGCTCGATCGCGCCGCGCACGGAGCGCGCGAGCTCAAGGAGAAAGCTTCGGTCGCGGATTGCGTGCACCGCATCGAAACGCAGCCCGTCGAAACGATATTCCATCAACCAGAGCAGCGCATTGTCGATGAAGAAAAAGCGCACCTCGGGCTTGCGGAAATCGATGGCCTCGCCCCAAGGGGTCGCTGCATCAGTGCGAAAGAAGGGGCTTGCATAGGCGCCGAGGTAATTTCCCTCCGGGCCGAAATGATTATAGATGACGTCGAGCAGTACCATCAGCCCGAGCTCGTGCGCCGTGTCGATGAGTTCTTTGAGCTCCTCGGGCGTGCCATAAGCGGTATCCGGTGCATATGGCAGCACGCCGTCATAGCCCCAGTTGCGCCGGCCGGGAAAATCGGCGATCGGCATCAGCTCGATCGCCGTGACGCCGAATGCAGCCAATTCGGGAAGACGCCGCGTGACGCCGGAGAAGCCGCCCACGGCGCCTGCGTGAAGCTCGTAGATCACCGCCTCGTGCCACGGCCGGCCGAGCCAGCCCGGATGCCGCCATGCATAGGCGCGAGGATCGACGACGACGCTCGCATCATGCACGTCTCCGGCCTGAGCGCGCGCGGCTGGATCGGGCACAGCGAGGTCGGATCGGATACGAAACCGATAGCGCGTGCCGGCACCGCACTTTGCCTCGGCGATGAAGCGTCCGCCTTCCGCCCGCATCGGAATTTCCTTCATCCCCTCGATCTCGAGCGTCACCCAATCGCAGTCCGGCGCCCAGAGGACGAATCGTGTGCGCTCGGGAGCGATGAAATTGGCACCGAAGCGGGGCGTTGTGGCAAAGCGGTTGTTCATGTCGCCGCTCTCCTCGCGGTCGCAGCCAAAAGCACGAGTGAGTGTGCCGGCACCGTCACCTTTCCCCCCTCAAGCTCCTTCTCCGGCAGCTCTGGAGCGGAGGTGTCGAGAACGATGCACCAGGGAAGTGGAGGAGGCGGAAGCACGAACTCCCGATCCGTCGCACTGGCGTTCAGGAGTGCGAGGGTGATGTCGGCCGCACCCTCGGTGCGATCGAGAACGGCGGCGCGGCGCACGGCGAGGAGCTGCGCGACCGGATCCTCCCATGCCGTTCGCGTGAGCACTTTGCCGCTTTCGTCAAACCAAGCCGTATCGTGTACTCCGGGCACGATCTCGTCCCTGCCGTGCAGGAAGCGTGCGCTGCGCAGCGTCGGATGGGCGCGGCGCAGCGCCGCAAGGCGCGCGATGAATCGGGTGAGCATCCGCATTTCGGCTGCCTCGTCCTCGTTCTGCGGAACGAGCACGGAGCTCCAGTCGAACCAGGAAATCTCGTTGTCCTGGCAGTAGGCGTTGTTGTTGCCGTGCTGCGTCCGCCCGATCTCATCCCCGCCGAGCAGCATCGGCGTGCCGTGCGAAATGAAAACCGTGGCGAGCATTGCCCGCGCGACGCGCCCGCGCACTTCGTTGATCGCTCGATCCTCCGTCTCGCCCTCTACACCCCAGTTGGTGGAGAGATCGTCCGAGGTCCCATCCTGACCCTCCTCGCCGTTCGCTTCGTTACGCCGTTCGGCATAAGTGACGAGATCGTGCAGCGTCATCCCGTCGTGCGCGGTCACGAAATTGATCGAGGCCCAGGAGCGCCTTCGCCGGCGCTCGAACAATTCGCTCGATCCCATCAGCCGAGCCGAGATCTCCGGGCGCAGCATCGGATCGCCGCGCCAGTAGCGCCGCACCGCATCGCGGAACCTGTCGTTCCACTCGGCGAATCCCGGTGGATGATTGCCGAGCTGGTAGCCACCGGGCCCGAGGTCCCAGGGCTCGGAGATCAATTTGAGCGAGGAAAGTACCGGATCCTGACAGATCGCATCGAAGAAGCCCGAGCCGGGATCAAAACCATGATCCTCGCGGCCGAGCGTGCAGCCGAGATCGAAGCGGAATCCGTCCACGCGATAGGCGGTTGCCCAGAAGCGAAGACTGTCCATGACCATCTGGAGCACGCGCGGATGGCTTAGGTTCAGCGTGTTGCCGGTACCGGTATCGTTGACGAAATGGCGCGCATGCCCGGGAACCAGGCGATAGTAGCTCGCATTGTCAAGCCCGCGCCAGCAGAGGGTGGGCCCGAGCTCGTTGCCTTCGCAGGTGTGATTGTAGACGACATCAAGGATCACCTCGATTCCGGCCCCATGCAGCCTGCGGATCGCCGCCCGCAGCTCATGGGCGAAGTTGGCCGGATCGGCGAAGTAGCGGAGCTCGGGCGTGAAGAAGCAGAGGGTGGAGTAACCCCAGTAATTGGCGAGTCTACGCTCGACCAGAAAGCGGTCCTGCAAAAAGCCGTGCACCGGCAGAAGCTCGATCGCGGTAATGCCAAGCTTCACGAGATGTTCGATCAGCCGTGGATCGGCCAGGGCTGCTAAGGTGCCGCGAAGATAGGGCTCGAGATCCTCGCGCCGCATCGAGAAGCCGCGCACATGCATCTCGTAGATGACGGTTTCCTGCCAGCTCCGTCGTGGCGGGCGATGATCGCCCCAGACAGGGCTTTCATCCACCGTGACGACGGATTTCGGCATCGCCGCCGCGCTGTCACGCCGATCGAAGGAGATATCTCCGCGCGGCGAACCGATGCGGTACCCGAACAACGTGTCGCTCCAGAGCAGGCGTCCGGCGAAGGCGCGGGCATAAGGATCGAGCAGAAGCTTATGCGGGTTGAAGCGATGCCCGCTCTCGGGCTGATAGGGTCCGTGCGCACGATAGCCATAGAGCAGACCGGGCCCGACATCGGACAGATAGCCGTGAAACACCTCGTCGGTGCATTCCGGCAGGTCATAGCGCGCGATCTCGCGCCGGCCGGAAGGATCGAAGAGGCAGAGCTCGATCCGCGTTGCGTGCGCGGAGAAGACGGCGAAGTTGACACCAAGACCGTCCCAGGAGGCGCCGAGCGGCGAGGGTTGGCCCGCCTCGAGGCGCCGCGGCAGAGGCGGCATCAGCCCATTCTCTTGAGTGCAATGACCGCGAGCGGCGGCAGGGTCAGAGCGAGCGTGGCTGGGAAACCATGGCTCCCGGAAGCGATGGCCTCTGTATCTCCGCAATTCCCGATACCGGATCCGCCGTACGCGGATGCATCGGTATTGAGGATCTCGGCCCAGAACCCGGCCTCGGGCACGCCCACACGGTAGTCGTACCGCGGCACCGGCGTGAAGTTGCAAAGAACGAGCACGGGCGCATCGCCCGCAGCGCCGAACCGAAGCCAGGCGAAAACGCTCTGCGTGCGATCGTCGGCGATCACCCAGCGGAAACCATCGGAAGTGAAGTCGCGTGCGAAGAGCGCGCGGTCCTGCTGATAGAGAGTGTTGATGTCTCTGAGCAGGTGCCGCACGCCTGCATGCATGGGATCGCTCGTGAAATTCCATGAGAGCTCTGTATCGTGGTTCCACTCTTCGGGCTGCCCGAATTCGCTGCCCATGAAGATGAGTTTTTTTCCCGGATGCG
>JASHVY010000164.1 GCA_030044345.1 Acetobacteraceae bacterium
TGCTGATGGGTAAGGCCAAGACACAAGGGGGCTCGGCCCCCTTGTCGGGTCCCCTTCGGGCTACACGTGGGCGAGCACTTCATCGTGGAAGCGTTTCATATCGGTGAGCGTCGCCGCCAGCGTTGGGTGCGCGATCGTGAAATCGACATAGCCGACACCAAGGGATTTCAGATCGCGCAGGTCGCCGGCGATCTCGCCTGGAGTGCCTGAGAAAAGCCGCCGTTCGCCGTCGCTCGCTTTCGCCGGCAGCTCCGGGCCGTGCCTGCCGCAGCGCAGGGCGAGCGCCACGCTGCGTCCGGCCTCGGCGGCGAGCTTGCGGACCTGTTCGGCCCCGGCGCGGAAGCGCGGCAGACTGTCGAGCAGGTTCGCGGGATTGGTGCCGATCGGGTACCAGGCATCGCCGAGCTTGGCGGTGCGGCGTAGCGCGGGCCCGCTCTCGCCGCCGACCCAGATGGGCGGATGGGGGCGTTGCACGGGTTTCGGATCGAAGATAATGCCGTCGAACGTGACGTATTTCCCGGCAAAGCGCGGCGTTTCGCTGGTCCAGAGCGTGCGGAAGGCCTGCAGATATTCGTCGGTGACGGCGCCGCGCTCGGCAAAGGGCGGTGTGCCGACGGCCGCGAATTCCTCCTTCATCCAGCCGGCGCCGATGCCCACCGTGAGCCGCCCGCCCGACAGCACGTCGATCGTCGAGAGGATCTTTGCCGTCAGGACCGCCGGGCGGTGCGGCACGACCATCACCGAGGTCACCAGCCGGATGCGTGACGTTTTCGCGGCGATGAAGGCAACCTCGGTCAATTGCTCGTGCCGTCCGGCGCGCGCACCCTGCGGGAACTCGCCGGTCTCGGAATAGGGATAGCGCGCCTGGATATCGGCCGGGATGACGATGTGATCGCTGAAGGTGAGATAATCGAACCCGATCGCCTCGGCCTCGACGGCAATGTGCGTCAAGGCCTCCACGGCGGCGAGTGGTCCGGCGGTGGGCGCGTTCAAGCCGATCTGCATATGAGCCTGCTCCCCGATTGCATCCTGTGGTGCCATCCCGCAGGATGCCGGTCCCGGCCGCCATAAGCAAACAGGCCCCCCCTCCGTTGGGTTCGGACGGAACAGGGCCTATCTGTGGCCCGAAAATGCCGAGGCCCACAGCACGACGATGGGGGCGATGATCGAGGCGATGAACGGATCGAATGTCTCGCCGAATGAGCCATCTCCGGAATGGCTTTTGCGGGCACCGCTGGCGGAACTGACGGAAGCGGCCGAACGGCTGCGCGACGAAGGCCACGGGCGGGTCATCACCTACTCACGGAAAGTCTTCATCCCGCTTACGAAATTGTGCCGGGATGTCTGCCATTACTGCACCTTCGCCGAGCGGCCGCGCGCCGGCAGTCCCGCCTATCTCTCAGCGGAGGAAGTGCTCGCGATCGCGCGCGCCGGCGAAGCGGCCGGCTGCACGGAGGCGCTCTTCACCCTGGGCGACAAGCCGGAGCTGCGCTACCGCGCCGCGCGCGAAGCACTCGCGTCGCTCGGCCACGCCTCCACGATCGAATATCTGCGCGCGATGAGCGCGCTCGTGCTGCGGGAGACCGGGCTGCTGCCGCATCTCAATCCCGGCGTGATGACACGCGAAGACATGGCAGGCCTGCGTGAAGTCTCCGCGAGCCAGGGCATCATGCTGGAATCCGCGAGCGAGCGGCTTTGCGAACCGGGCGGGGTGCATCACGGCTCCCCGGACAAGCACCCCGCCGTGCGGCTGGAAACCTTGCGGCTGGCCGGCGAGCTCCGCGTGCCCTTCACCACCGGCATCCTCATCGGGATCGGCGAGACGCGCGCCGAACGGCTCGATGCGCTCCGCGCGATCCGCGATCTTCACGCCGCATATGGGCATATCCAGGAAGTCATCATCCAGAATTTCCGCGCCAAGCCGGGCACGAAACGTGCCGATGCGGCGGAGCCGGATCTCGAGGATATGCTCTGGACCATCGCCGCCGCGCGCCTGATCCTGGGGGCGGAGATGAACATCCAGGCGCCGCCCAATCTTTCGCCCGGTGTTTATCCGCGCCTGATCGCGGCCGGCATCAATGACTGGGGCGGCGTCTCGCCGGTGACGCCGGACCATGTCAATCCCGAAGCGCCCTGGCCCGCGATCACGGAGCTTTCACGACGCAGCGCCGAGGCCGGCAAGCTTCTGGTGAACCGGCTTGCCGTCTACCCCGCCTATGCGCGGCAGGCTGCGAATTGGCTCGCGCCGGACGTCGCCACACGCGTGCGCCGCATGAGTGATGCCGAAGGTCTCGCGCGCGAGGATGAATGGTCCCCCGGAACGACCGTGCCGCCGCGCCCGCCCGCGGTTCAGGCCACCACGATCGATCCGCACATCGAGGATATCATTGCGAAGGCGAAAGACGGAGAGCGTCTCGACGAGCCCGAGATCGTGCGGCTCTTCGCGGCGCGCGATGCCGATTATCAGCGCGTCATCACCGCTGCCGATGACCTTCGCCGCACGATGAGCGGCGATGTCGTCCGCTACGCCGTCAACCGCAACATCAACTACACCAATATCTGCTATTACCGTTGCCGCTTCTGCGCTTTCTCGAAGGGAAAGACGCACGAGGCGCTGCGCGGCGCGCCCTATGACCTCGCGCTCGAGGAAATCGTGCGCCGCGCGGTCGAGGCCTGGGACCGGGGTGCCACCGAAGTGTGCCTGCAAGGCGGCATCCATCCCGACTATACCGGGGAGACCTATCTCGGCATCTGCCGCGCCATCAAGGCGGCGGTCCCCGACATGCACATTCACGCTTTCTCGCCGCTCGAAGTCACCCAGGGCGCGGCCACGCTCGGCCTCACCGTGCCCGCGTTCCTGGCCAGGCTCAAGGAAGCCGGTCTTGGAACTTTGCCGGGCACGGCGGCCGAAATCCTGGATGACGCCGTGCGCGCGATCATCTGTCCGGACAAGGTGAACACGAAATCATGGCTCGATGTGGTGCGCGCCGCGCATCGCCTCGGCCTTCGCACCACTTCCACGATCATGTACGGGCATGTCGAGCAGCCCATTTCCTGGGCGCGGCATCTTTTGACACTGCGCGATCTGCAGGCCGAAACCGGCGGCTTCACGGAATTCGTGCCGCTGCCCTTCGTGCACATGGAAGCGCCGATGTATCTGCGCGGGGCCGCGCGCCGCGGACCGACCTTCCGCGAAGCCGTGCTGATGCACGCCGTCGCGCGCCTCGCGCTCCATCCCCACATCACCAACATCCAGACCTCCTGGGTGAAAATGGGCCCCGCCGGCGCCGCCGCCTGCCTCAAGTCAGGCGCGAACGATCTCGGCGGCACGCTGATGAACGAAAGCATCTCCCGCGCCGCCGGAACCGAGCACGGCCAGGAATTTCCCCCCCAATCCATGGAAAACCTGATCCGCTCCATCGGCCGCATGCCCATCCAACGCGACACACTCTACCGCCCCGTGCCGCCGGAACGCCGCGCCACCTCCTTCCACGCCGCGCCACTCGCCCCAGTCACCCAAACCCCACCCCGCCGCCTCGCCGCCGCGGATTGAAGGCAAGTCAGGCCAAGGGGCTCTGCCCCTTGGATCCCCGCCAAGGGCTGAGCCCTTGGAACCCCTCCTTGGCGGCAGAAAAGGGTGGCTTGGCTTCGGAGCAAACTGCTCCGAAGCCAAGCCACCCTTTTCTGCCGCCAAATGGATGGGGTCCAGGGCCTCAGGCCCTGGCAGGGGTCCAGGGGACAGCGTCCCCTGGTCTTTCTTCCTCCAAGAACGTGCGGGTGCGGGTGGGGCGGGGGGATTTCGCGCGCAGGAACATGTCGAGATCGGCCGGGTGGTCGATATCCATGGCGATGCCGGGCTGGCGGATGATGGTCGGCGTAAGGCCGGCGCGGCGGGCGGAATCGAGGTGCGGGAAGTAGCTGTTGTCGCCGAACCGGAGCGGCAATGCGTCCGGTGGAGAAACGACGACGGCATTGGAGCCGAGCTCGTCGTGCGCGGGCACGATGGTGAAGGAAGGCGCGGGCTTGTGCGCGGCGAGGGTGGCCGAGATTTCGGAAGCGGTGACGCCGGGAATATCGCCGGGCAGGGTGATCATGCCGGCGCGGCCTTCGCGAACGAGGCGTCGGGCGGCGGCGGCCACGGCGCCGGTGTGCCCGCTCTGCGCGCCATCGGTACTGATTTCGGCTCCATAACGTTGTGCGAGAGCGATCGCGACAGGCTCTTCCGTCACGACGAGGATGCCGGCAAGCTCGGGAACGGCGGCGAGCGCCTCGAGCACATCCTCGACCATGCAGGCGGCGAGCGCGCGGCGCTGCTCCGCTGTCAGAAGGCCGGCAAGGCGTTGTTTCGCGCCGCCGAATTCCTTGACGGGCACGACCGCCCAGATGCCGCCGGGGCCGTTCATGACGATGCGGTTTTGGCGCGGATGGCGTCCGCCGTGTCGAGCACGATGTGCGCCAGACGCTCGCGGTCCGCGAGCGTCGTCATCAAGGTCGGCGCAAGGGTCACGGGAAGGGCGAGATTGGAGGCCTCCGCCGCATCGCTGTGGTCGATGACATAGCCATCGAGCAGATCGCCATAGCGTTCGGCGACCGCGGCAACGCCCGGCGTGATGCCGAGCTCGCTCATCATTTTCGCTGTCGGGCCCTTGACGGCGCGGCCGCCAATGATCGGCGAGACCGCGAGCACGGGCGCAGGGCAGGCGGCGAGCGCGGCGCGCACGCCCGGCACGGCCAGGATCGGCTCGACGCTGATGAACGGATTGGACGGGCAAATGATGACGGCGCGCAGCCGTTCGTTCGCGAGGGCGGCCAGGAAATCGGGGTGCGGCC
>JASHVY010000165.1 GCA_030044345.1 Acetobacteraceae bacterium
AGCGTCCAGGATGCCTTCCGGGATCTCCTGGCCCGTCCCATCGAGCACGGCATCCGTCATCATGTGATGTCCGACATTGCGCACGAGCATGAGGCTGCGCCCGGGCAGGGCGAAGGAAGTGCCGTCAGGGGCCGAGTATGTGCGGTCCGGCGCGAGCGTGCGATCGACCGCGCGGCCATCCTTCTCGAAACGCGCGGTGAGCGTGCCGCGCATCAGCCCGAGCCAGTTGCGATAGGCGGCAACCTTGTCTTCGGCATCGACCGCGGCGATCGAATCCTCGAGATCGATGATGGTGGTGATCGCCGCTTCGAGCAGGATATCAGCGATGTGAGCGCGATCGGTCCGGCCGATGGGGTGGGCGGGATCGATGCGGATCTCGACATGCAGCTTGTGGTTGCCGAGCAGCACGCAGTCGGGGTGAAGCGGGTCGCCGCGATAGCCTACGAACTGCCCGGGCCGGGCGAGCGCAACCTTCTGCCCGCCCTCGCGGACGCCGACGAGCGCCCCGCGCGCGACCTGATAGGCCACCAGGTCAGCATGGCTGGCGGAGGCAAGCGGCGCCACCTGGTCGAGAATCTGTCGGCCGCGGGCGATCACGCGCGCGCCGCGCACCGGGTTGTAGCCTGGGCCGCGCGTTGCGCCATCCTCCTCGGGCAGCGCATCAGTACCATAGAGCGCATCATAGAGGCTGCCCCAGCGTGCATTGGCGGCATTGAGCGCATAACGCGCGTTCATCACCGGCACGACGAGCTGAGGGCCCGCCATCTCGGCGATCTCGGGATCGACACCCTGAGTGGTGATGGTGAAATCCGCCGGGTCGGGCAGGAGATAGCCGATCTCCCGCAGGAACGCAGTGTAGGAAGCTTCGTCGAAGGACTTGCCGCGTCTCTCGCGATGCCAATCGTCGATCCGTTGCTGCAACGCATTGCGGCGCTCGAGCAGGGCGCGGTTGGGCCCGGCGAACTCACCGACAAGGCGGCCCAACCCATCCCAGAACGCAGGCGCGGTGAGCCCGGTTTCCGGCAGTGCCTCCGCATTCACGAAATCGAAGAGTGGGCGGGCCACGGCGAGCCCGCCGGCGCTGATCCGTTCCATCGTCGTTCTCCGTCAGCCGTGTGCGCGTGTTTTCTGCCAGGCGGTGTAGGCCGCACGTGTCTCTTCGCTCGGGGGATAGGTGCCCGGCAGCTTTGCACCATCGGCGACGCGCTTTTGGATAAACTCTTCCATCGCCTCCTGTGCGGCGGCGTCGGCGGCGACCTCTTCGGCGATCGCCGCCGGGATCGCCACCACGCCATCGGCATCGCCCACGATGATGTCACCGGGAAAGACGGCGACGCCGCCGCAGCCGATGCCCACGCCGAACTCCGCCGCATGATGCGCGATCAGGCCGAGCGGCGCCGACGGGCCGGCGCAGAAGACCGGGAAATCCATCGCCGCGATCGGGGCGGAATCGCGCACGCCGCCGTCGGAGACGAGGCCGGCTGCGCCGCGCACGGCAAGTCTGGTGGCCAGGATATGCCCGGCGGAAGCAGCGCGTGCATCGCCGCGGCAATCGATCACCAGGACATGCCCCTCGGGCACGGTCTCGATCGCTTTGCGCTGCGGATGATCGGGATCGGCATAGGCCTCGATCACGTCGAGATCCTCGCGCGCGGGAATGTAGCGCAGCGTGAAGGCCGGGCCGACGAGATTGCGTCGCGGTGGTGCGAGAGGACGGATGCCCTGCATGAAAAGATTGCGGAAACCACGACGGAAGAGCTGGGTGGTGAGGGTGGCGGTGCTCGCCTGGCAGAGCTGGTGCAAAGTTTCGGGTTTCAGCATCGCAGTCGCGCACCTCCTCGTCATCGGCTCCGGGATTCGGCTCGATGATTTGGTTCTAGCCTTCGGTTCACGATCTGGCGAGGGAGGCTGTAACAGAGTGCCGACGCCGAAATCTGCTCCGCGATCGGCTGGTCTGCATCGATCTTGCGCAAGATGACCCCGCAACCGCCACGGACTTCATTTCAAAGAAGCCGCTTCTTTCGCCAATATGCGGATTTTGCGCGGCCTTTTGGAACGTCTTGGGAATTGCCCCGATTGGGTGGTGCCCCGATGGCCTGGCCGCGCGGCAAGAGCTTATGCCAGGCCGATGATACTACTTACTATATAGGAAAAATATGGATAAGGTTGGTTTTGTGGACTAGTCATGGCCGCGGCGGGCATGCTCGGCCAGGAGGGACGGCATCGGCTCTGCTGCCGTTTTGCTATGCAAGGAGCGCAAAACAGACTAGTGACAAGTTGGCCTCTGTCTTGCTTAAACAGAGGGGCAAAAGTTTCACCGAAGGGGGTTACCCATGCTGACACGGCGTTCCGCCGGCAAGCTGATTGCTGGCGCAGCGGCCTCGACCACGCTGATCGGAGCGGGCTTCCGACCGGCGCTGGCGGCCGACAAGGTGATCAAGATCGGCATCGACCTGCCGCTGACAGGCGCCGACGCGCATGGCGCTGCGCTCATTAAAAATGGTGCTCTGCTCGCCATCCAGCAGGCGAACGATGCCGGCACTGTCAAAGGCTACAAGCTCGTTCCCGTGGTGCTGAACGACGCCACCGCGACCGCCGGCCAGTACGATCCTGCTCAGGCGGCGACCAATGCCCGCGCCTTCGTCGCTGATCCGGAGGTGGTGGCGGCAATCGGGCCGGAGATGAGCGGCGCGGGCAAGGCGATGGCGCCGATCCTGAGCGAGGGCAATCTCGCGACCATCACGCCTTCCTCGACCAACCCCGATATTACCAACCCGAAATTCGCCGCTGAGTATGACCCATCCGGCAAGGCGATCTATTTCCGTACCGTAACGACAGATGCCTATCAGGGCCCGGCGATGGCCAACTATTTCGCCGACGTGCTCAAGGTGAAATCGGTCTACGTGCTTGACGATTCCGGCGCCTATGGCGTGGGTATCGCCGATACCTTCCAGGCGCGGGCGAAAGAGAAGGGCATGCAGGTGCTGGGCCGCGACCGGCTCGATCCCAAGGAGGCCGACTACACGGTCATCCTTACCAAGATCAAGGCGCTCAATCCCAGTGGGCTTTATTATGGCGGCGTCATGCTCGCCGGCACCAAGCTGGTGAAGCAGGCCTATGATGTCCTTCCCGCCGCCATGCCGAAGGCAGGCGGGGATGGCCTTTATGACCCCGAGATGCTGACGGCCGTCGGATTCCCCGCCGCCGAAGGGTGGTATTGCTCGATCGCTGCACCGCATCTGAACGAGGATCCGAAAGTGCAGCCGTTCGTCCAGCTCTACGAATCGACCTTCAAAACCCAGCCCGACGACTATGCGATCACCGCCTATGACGCCGGGCTCGTGATCGTCAATGCGATCAAGGGGTTGATCGATGCCGGCAAGCCGGTGACACGGGGAGCCGTGCGCGACGCGATACAGAATTCGACCACCAACACGCTGCAAGGTACGGTGCAGTTCGACAAGTACGGCGATATCGTCAACCGCACTGTCAGCATCTTCCAGGTCGTCAAGAACACCGCCTACAAGCTCGACGATGTCATCCACCAGTTCAAATATATCGGTGTGGCGCCGACGAGCTGAACAAGCCGCGCCGACGAAATCGTAGGCGACACGTCTGGGAGACGGCCGAACATGTCCGAAACCACCCTGGTCATCCAGCAGGTGATCAATGGGCTCAGCCTGGGCGGGATGTACGCGCTGCTGGCGCTCGGCTTCACGCTCGTCTACGGCATCATGGAGCTGATCAATTTCGCGCACTTCAATGTGTTCATGATCGGCTCCTTCGTCGGCATGTGGGTGCTGCAGGCTTTCGGGTTGTCCGGTCAGAACGTGATTCTGACCGGATTGCCCCTCATCGGGGTCCTGCTCGCGGCCCTCATCGTCAGCATGCTCGCCAGCGGTGTGCTCGGCGTGGTCATCGAGCGCTATTCGCTGCGTCCGCTGCGCAATATCAAAGGGACGACGGCGATGATCACCACCATCGGCGTCTCCTATATTCTCTTCAACGTGATCCTGCTCGGCGCCGGCGCTGACACCAAGAACTTTCCCAACCCGCTGCCCGAGGTCCGCTTCCATATCGGCGGCGCGGTGATGGATCTCCGCGTCCTCCTGATCTGGATCGTCTCCGCGGTGCTCATGGTGGGTCTCTGGCTCTTCGTGCAGAAGAGCAAGCTCGGCAAGGCGATGCGCGCGACCGCGCAGGACCCCGAGGCGGCACGGATGATGGGGGTCGATGTCGATCGGGTGATCGTCGTCGCCTTCTTCGCCGGCTCGGCGCTCGCTGGGGCGGCCGGGCTCGCCTTCGGTCT
>JASHVY010000166.1 GCA_030044345.1 Acetobacteraceae bacterium
TCCCCATGAGGACACTCCAACTGTTCACCTTGATGATCGCATTCCAGTTGTCCTCCGTAACGTCCAGGAAATTCATCGGCTTATTCATGCCCACGTTGTTGAACACGACGTTGATCGGGCCGAATGCGGCAACCGCCGCCTTGATCATCATCTGTACCTGCTTGCGGTCGGTGACATCTACCGTCACTCCGATCGCCTCCCCGGTGTCCACCCCGCTCACCCGCGCCTTCGCCTGGGCTGCAACCTCGGTCACTCCCTCATCGAGATCCGCGTAGCAGACATTCCCGCCCTCGCGCAGCAACCCGTCGGCAATCCCAATCCCGATTCCGCGCGCCGAACCCGTAACAATGCAATTGCGGTTTGAAACTCTCCCCATGCTTTCCTCCTTCACTCGGCTCCAGGCCCGGAACCATTTTTCGTCCTGCCGATCATTTTCGCGCTGAATGTGCCACTTTTCCACGCCCCAAATTCTTACGGGCAGCATATCTGGCCACTTCTATCACATGCGTATGATCGACGCTGGTCAAAACGATCGGCCGGCCCGAACTATCAACCAGATCGAGGGCTCCCAAGACGAGTCAAGGCGCAAGGCGATGACCCGGCCGGTCCGCCAAGCAAAAACTGGCGCGGCATCCGGGTATGCGATCATCAAAAGTCTGCCGCCCACGCGCCGGATTGCGGCACCGCCTCCGTTCTCTCCACGCCCATCAACACACCCGCCCTGGAGACCGCGCAATCCCTCTACCCCATGACAGCCAAGGTACACCCACACAGAACGAGGCAGGCCCAAATTGATGACGAGAGCACGCAAAGCCGTGGGGAGTCAGCTGGCTTTGCAAAGTGCATGGCTCTGCAAAGTGCAGGCATGGAGTGTTTGGCGCCGGGAGGAAGATCGATCCGGCGAGCGGCGGCGCGTTGACCCCACTCGCCGAGCAAAGCTTGCAGATCCTTGAATCCCATAACATATATTCTAAGTCCACTTATATAACCTGTGCCTACGTGACCCGAAGAGCTGACAGTTGACTGATCCACGAGTGACCGATCCACGGGCCCGCGACGATGTGCCGAGCGAATTGCGGCCACGGGGACTGCCGGAGGAAGCCGTGCCCTATCGCAGGACTTCGGTGTTCACGGAAACCTCGGTTCCTGAGGCGCTATTGCACGCTCACCGCACGAAACCGGGTGTGTGGGGGCTCATCGAGGTCTTGCAAGGGCGTCTTCTCTACCGCGTGCTCGATCCCAACCGCGAGCAGATCCTCGGGCCCGGCGGCCCTTCCGGAGTCGTTGAGCCGGCCGTTCCGCACGAGGTCGAGCCCTTGGGTCCGGTCCAATTTCAAGTGACTTTCTATCGGCTTCCAGAGAGGGAAAGTCAGCCATCACTGAAAGGAGCATAGCGATGTCGGACGTGATGTACCCGCAACCTTCGCGATCGCTCTCGGAGCGGCGACGGGCGCTCGCCCCGGCGACGAATGCCGCCTTCGAGGCATTCAGCCGCCAGGTGTTCGCCGACGGGGCGCTTCCGGCCAGGATGAAGCAGATCATTGCCGTGGCGGTCGCGCATGTCACCCAGTGCCCTTATTGCATCCGGGGGCACACCAAAGCGGCGCTCCGCGCCGGGGCGACGGAGGCGGAGCTGATGGAGGCAATCTGGGTGGCGGCCGAGATGCGGGCCGGCGGCGCCTACGCCCACGCCAACCTGATGTTGGCGAGCGCGGAGGCGGCGGTGCACGCCGAGACCCGGCCATGAGCGAAGTACACTTGAAGCGGGCGTACGACCCTCCAGCGACGGATGACGGGGCGCGTGTGCTCGTGGACCGCCTATGGCCCCGCGGGGTGAAGAAGGACGAGGCAGCGATCGACCTCTGGCTCAAGGAGATCGGGCCGAGCACGGAGCTCCGACAATGGTTCGCGCACGATCCGAGCAAGTGGGCGGAGTTCCGCAAGCGTTACCGCGCCGAGCTTGCGCACAACAACGCTCTCGAGGAGCTACGCCAGCTTGTAAAGCGAAACCAGCGCACAACGCTCGTCTTCGCGGCGCGCGACATCGAGCACAACAACGCCGTCGTGCTGAAAGAGCTTTGTCTCAGATCATGAGCCGCCGTGTCTGTCCTGGCAGGAGCTGAGCCTGACCCAAGACCGCTCATGGCTCGGAAAGAACTGTGCCAAGCAGGCCACGGTCGGCCAATCCCTTTAGCAGAAGATGCATGTAGACGAGGCCGGCATAGGGATGCCATCGGTTCGCGACCCGCTTTGTTCCGTCGTAGTCAAGCGTGCGCTGGATACCGAGCCACTTCTGTAGATTGTTCCGCGCCCCGACATCGTCACCCGGGAAGACATGGATGCGGCCCAACCCGCGAAGAAGCGCATATTCGGCGCTCCATCGGCCCACGCCGCGAAGCCCGAGCAACATCTCGCAAGCAGCTTGGTCGTCAAGAGTGGACAGATTTTCGAGTTTCGCCGGCTCCCTGACGAGGAAGGTCGCCAGATCAAGAATGGCAAGGCCCTTGTGATGGCTGAAACCAAGCGCCCGCATCGACGAAAGCTCGCCGCGCGCAATATCTTCCGGGGCAGGAAATGTGGGCCCGCCAGCAGACCCGTCCCCTGGCCTTCGGCCAAAGGTCGCCACCAGCCGGTTGATCAAGGTGAGGCCTGCTTCCAGGCTGATCTGCTGGCATGCAATGGCATTGAGCATGGTCTCGAAGACGGAAAGAAATCGTGGCGGCTTCATGCCGCGAAAGCGACTGGCGAGGACAGAGAGCAGCGGATCTTTATCCGCGCTCACATAGAAAGGTGTGAGATCGCGGTCGAGGCCGAGCAGGCGACGGAGCGCACGCTGAATGGCAGCCCGTTCGTGCCGGGAGATGCGGGCCTTGGTGACGTGAACGTGGAGCCGGCCGCTTTCAGGCGAACCGATCTGCGTCACCGTAACTTCGACGGGCGTCGAGGTCACGAGCATCGACCGCTTGTATGAGGAGCCATCCCAGCGGTCGATCTGGTTGAGCGCGCGGCGACGCAGGACCCACACCGTAAGATCGAGCCGGAACGGGGGGATCGCCGTGACAATGAACGAATCGGTCAGGGATTTGCCTGCTATTGTTCGCTTCGATCCGCGTTATCGAGCCGAGTTTCTCATCACTGACTGCAGCCATGAGGACCACGGCCTGCGAAGGTGGGAAGATGAAGGCGCGGGCCGCCGGATATCGGACCTGAAGCGAACTTCTGCGCTTCCAAGCCCCTCGATGGAAACCTTCGCCTCAGCATCCGGCGGAACCTCGATCTCGTCCGTTTTCGCAACCACCACGACGAGATGGCCGACCATCAATCCCCCGGCCCATCGACTTCCCTCGTAAGCGAGCCAGTGCAAAGCCGCGATGTCATCGTGGCCGATTTCCACGCTCGATGCGGCGATCTCTTTGCCCGCCATGGCAATGCGTACCCGCCCGGGCCGGAGACCGGCATCCCGCCAGGGGGTCCCGTCTGGGCTATAGACGAGAGCAGCATAGCCATCGCCATCGGCAAGGGCGATCAAGCCATCGCCGGCGACGCGAGGCTGCCGTACGCCGATAGCGGCCTGTCAGCTTCCGATGGCGTCAACGATCCGCTCATGGCTGAAGGGAGCGTCATAGTCCGGAAGGCTTTCACCGATGCGAATACCGATTCCCGGCACCAGGCGGAGAAGCGCCGAGCGCCCGCTCGAAAGCTGGGCCGGAGACGGGTGGACGCAAGCGAGAGGGATCGGGGCGCAGGCAAGACCTCCAGCAAGCGGCGATGACCAGACGACCCATCCTCCGATGGCGCCGAGCCCTTCGCTCACCGCGTGCTGAATGGCGTACGCCTGGGCCAGATTTTCAGGGCGGAGGGGCTCGGGAAGAAGGGTCAGTGCCTTGCTCTCATCGTTCCAGGCTTGCAGAATCAATGTCGCAGCCTTTGCGACGTCTTTTCCGTCCCGTATCGTCCTCGAGGGCATTATCAAGCCAGCGCAGCCTCAAAATTGCCGTTCCGCGATCGCCTGCTTGATGAGCGCGATGGCTCTTCCCGGGTTGAGCCCTTTCGGGCAGGTCTCGGTGCAGTTCATGATCGTATGACACCGATAAAGCCGGAACGGATCGTGCAAGGCATCCAGGCGGGCCTCCGTTGCTTCGTCGCGAGTCTCGGCGATCCAGCGCCAGGCATTGAGCAGGACGGCCGGGCCGAGATACCGATCTCCAGTCCACCACCAGCTCGGGCAGGCCGCCGTGCAGCAAAAGCAGAGAATACACTCCCAGTATCCGTCGATCCTCGCCCGCTCCTCGGGCGATTGAAGGCGCTCTCTGTCGGGTGGTGGCGGAGTTGCTGTCTGCAGCCATGGTTCGATCAGGCGGTACTGCGCAAACACGGGGGCGAGATCGACGACGAGATCCTTGATCACGGCGAGATGGTTCAACGGATAGATGCGCACGTCGCCCTTGATGCTCTCGATGGGCATGATGCAGGCGAGGTGATTGGCGCCATCGATGTTCATGGCGCAGGAGCCGCATACACCCTCCCGGCATGAACGGCGGAAAGTGAGCGTGGCGTCGATCTCGTTCTTGATCTTGAGCAGCGCATCCAGGACCATCGGACCACACTGGTCGAGATCGATGGTAAAGACGTCAAGCCGGGGAAGCTCGCCATCGTCAGGATTCCAGCGATAGATGCGAAAGCGCTTGCTGCGCGATGCGCTCCCCGGCGCGGGCCAGACCTTGCCCATCCGTACCCTGGAATTTGCAGGCAGGCGGAACTCCGCCATCGCTAGATGGGTCCTCTCGCGTTCCGGTGTGCCGAGGCCCGCCAGATCCATCCAGGCGGGTCGCTCGCGGGAAAGGACTGCTCGGAAGCCAGCTCAACCTCGTCTGAAACATCCGTGAGAGAAGAGGGGGCCATAGGCGTAGGTTCCGCAACAATTGCACGAGCCCGCTGTATGACCTCCCTGATCAGTTCCGCGTGGATCGTGGAGAGTCGCCCCTCGCTCGCGTCTTCGGCATCGGTCACGCAGAGACAACATGTTTCTCTGATCGAGCGGGCGGCCAGCTCCTCCAGCGCTACCCGGCATTCCATCAGTGATTGCCGAAGGACCCCTTTTGCCGCGGCATCGAGCTTCGCCTCGTCCAACGCATCATGATAGTCGTTGCTCATCAATGAGTCCTCCTGACCTCGTGTCCCGATTCCGAAGTGCGTCACATCACAATGTGGGCGGCATCGGAACACTTGCTCTTTGTTTTCCGTGGCCTGCCGATCCTCTCCGTTCGGCGCGAAATGCGACGAACTTCAAGGGCAGGACACTCGCACAATCACCCTTCCCAGGGCTGGAGAGGCCCCCGCTGATGGTCACTTCGTGTCTCACCGGTTCCGCGTCAATGAACCTCAGATGAGAGGACACCTTTGTTTTTCCTCGAAAGCCGA
>JASHVY010000167.1 GCA_030044345.1 Acetobacteraceae bacterium
GAGCATCTGCTGCTCGCCGCCTGAGAGCGTGCGGGCCTGCTGGCGTGCGCGCGCAGCAAGGATGGGGAAAAGATCGAGCAGCCAGGCGAGCCGCTCAGCGTGCATCGCACCCGCGAGATGCGCCCCGCCAAGCTCGAGATTCTCCCGAACCGTCATCTCCCCGAAAAGCTCGCGCGTTTCGGGGCACTGCACGATCCCGCCGCGCGCGATCGCCGCCGCGCTCATCCCCTGAAGCGCCCGTCCGGCGAAGCGGATCGTCCCGCGATAGGGCACGAGGCCCGAGACGGCGTTGAAGAGCGTGGTCTTGCCGGCACCGTTCAGCCCGACCACCGAGACGAACTCGCGCTCGCGCACCTCGATCGAAACCCCATCCAGCGCCTGCGCCTTGCCATAGTGCACGCTCACGCCCTCGACGGTGAGGAGCGGGGCGGCATCCCGCGCGGCGGCGGGCGCGCGTGCGACGGTCTCGATGCTGCCGCCAAGATAGACCCGCCGCACCTGCTCGTGGCTCATCACCGCCTCGGCGCTGCCTTCGGCGATCCGTTCCCCGAGATACATGGCAAGCACGCGATCCACCAGCGCCGCAACGCCCTTCACGTTGTGATCGACCAGCAGCACCGCCTTGCCCGCGGCGCGGAAGCTTCGGATCAGGTCGGAAAATCCGCTGACCTCGCTCGGCGTGAGGCCGGCGAAAGGCTCGTCCACCAAGACGACGCTCGGCTCGCGCGCGATCGCCTTGGCAAGCTCGAGGCGGCGCAGATCCGCAAACGCAAGCGTGCCGGGGTGGCGTCCCAGCACCGCGTCGAGCCCGACGCGCGCGGCAATCTCGCGCGCCCTCTCTTCCACGGCGGGATCGGCGGCGAGCCGGAGCAGCGAATCGGGAAGCAGCGCGAGCTTGATATGCTCGAGCACGGTCTGGCGATGCAGCGGGCGCGAATGCTGGAAGACGATGCCGATCCCCGCCCGCGAAATCCGGTGCGTCGGCCAGCCGGCGATCTCCGTTCCCTCCAGCCGAACCGATCCCGCGTTCGGCCGCTCGATGCCCATGATCAGTTTCATCACGGTCGATTTGCCCGACCCGTTCGGCCCGATCAGGCCGAGAATCTCGCCTGCACGGATCGAGAAGCCGATCTCCTTGACGGCGACGAGCCCACCGAAGCGCTTGGTCAGGCCCGCGACCTCGAGCCGTGCCGCGCTCATTCCTGCTCGCCCCGCCGCAGCGCATGGCCGAGCAGCCCGTCCGGGAAGAAGAGGATCACCAGCAGCGCCACCGCCGAGACGACGAAGGTGCTGAGCTGCCCGAGCGGCAGCAGCACCTGCCCCGCAGCGATCAGGAACACCCCGCCGATCACGCCGCCGAGGATCGTCCGCCGCCCGCCCAGCACGGCGGCGATGATGATCTGCACGGCGATCGCAAGATCGACCACCACGTCCACCGAAGCGCTGCCGAGATAGAAGATGAGCATCGCACCGGCAATGCCGGAGAAGAGCGCGCTCACCGAGAAGGCCGCGAGCTTGTGCTTGGCGACATTGAATCCGAGCGCGGCCGCCTCGACCGGGTCCTGCCCCGCCGCCTGCAGGATCAGCCCGAGCGGTGAGCGCGAATAGCCGAACAGCAGCGCTGCGCTCACCGCAAGGACGATGAGCGCGATCCAGTAGTTCGTCCCGGCATTCACCGAGAGCACGTCCGGCACCGTCATGCCGATCTCGCCGCCGGTGAAGTGGGCGAAGATCACGATCACGTCCTGCAGCAGCAGAACGGCGACGAGCGTGACGAGGCCGAAATAGGGCCCGCGCAGGCGGAGCGCGGGCAGCGCCAGCAGAAGCCCGCCCACCAGGGAGGCGAGCGCGCCCGCAACGACGCAGAGCGGGATCGGCCAGCCGAGCAGATTGTCGATCAGCGCCGCCGTGTAGGCGCCAAGGCCGATCAGGAAGGTCGGCCCGAAATTCACCTCGCCTGCGAAGCCGAACAGCAGGTCCCACGACATCGCGAAGACGCCGAAATAATAAGCCGTCGTCAGCACGCCGAGGATATAGGCGGAAAGCCAGAACGGCAGCACCGCCGCCACGACGAGAATCAGGAGCGTGATCCAGAGCAGGCGGAAGCGGAGGAGCGGCCGCATCTCGGCTCTATCGCCGGCCGAGCAGCCCTTGCGGGCGGAGATAGATGACGAGGATGAGGATCACGAGCGGCGGGATCGAGCGCAGCGTCGGGGCAACCAGATAGGCCGTCAATGTCTCCAGATAGCCGACGATATAGGCGGCGATCAGCGAGCCGCCGACGCTGCCGAGCCCACCCAGCACGACGATCGCGAAGGCGCTCGCGGTGAGCGGCCCGACCGCATCGGAGCTCGCGCCGAGAAAGGTCGCGAGCAGCACGCCGGCGAAACCCGCGAGCACCCCATAGATCGCCCAGACGAGAAGATGGATGCGCGAAAGCTCGAAGCCGAGCAATGTCAGCCCGCGTGGATTGATCGAGGCGGCGAGCAGGGTCTTGCCCGTGCGCGTGCGGTTGATCAGCAGCCAGAGCGCGCCGATCACCGCCCAGCAGACGAGCGCGATCAGGATCTCGCTTCGCGGCGTCCGCACGCCGAGAATGGGAACCACGCCGCCGAGAAGCGCCGGCACTGTCACCGGGTTGGCGGTGAAGAGATAGGCGAGCACCGTCTGGCACATGATGCCCCAGAGAAGCGTGCCGGTGAGGATGAAGATCTCCGTCTCCTCACCCGGGATGGCGCGGGAGCGCTGGATCGGCCGCACCACCGCGAAATAGGTGGCGAAGGCGAAAATGAGCCCGGCCAGCACGCCGGCGGGCGCGCCGACCGCCGTGCCGAGATGGAATTGCGTCGCCACCAGCCAGGCAATCATCGCCGCCACCACGAGCGTGCCGCCATGGGCGAGGTTGAGCACGCCCGAGACGCCGAAGAGCAGCGTGAACCCGACCGCGCCCAGCGCGTAGAGCGCGCTGATCGCGAAGCCGTCAACGAGGATCTGGATCCCTTCCATCCGGCCCTCAACGTGCCGAAGGGAGGGGAGGCAACCGCTCTGCCCTCATGCTCCGCGCGGAGCTGCCCTCAAGCCTGACCGCCCGACCGCACCCGACCGCGCCACATGGCTCAGCTCGGCAATTTGACGAAGGAGGGGAACTGCACTTTGGCGGTTGCGAATTTTTTCGGCCAGACCGTCACCTGCTTGCCGTTCTGCCACTGAATGACCACGCCCGGCATCAGGTCCGCGCCATATTCGAGGGCGTGCGTGAAACGATCCGCGCGGCCATAGAATTTGAGCCGGCCCAGCGTGCCCACATAGTCGGTCGCCTCCAGCGCGGTGACGAGCTTGTCGGGATCCGTGGAGCCGCCCGCGCGCGTGATCGCCTCGGCGATGATGTGCACGATGTCGTGGGTCGAATACCCGTCATAGGCGGGCATGAGGCCGAAGCGTTTCTGGTACGCCTGCGTGAAGGGGATGGTCTTCGGCGTGATCGCCGAATCGGGCCCGGCTCCGGTCTGGGTCGCCACACCCTCGCAGGCGCCGTTGGTGTCCTTCCAGAAATCGCTCGAGGTGGCCTGCGAGCTCACGCCCCACATCGGGATGGGCACGCGCTGCTGCTTCCACTGCACGGTCGGCACCACGCCGACATGGCTGATGCCGGTGATGATTACGTCCGGCTTCTTGCCCTCGATGCGGTTGAAGAGCGGCGTGAAGTCCGTGGTGTCGGGCGAGAAGCGGATATGATCGAGAACCTTGAGCCCCGCCTTGGGCAGGAACGCGAGATAGGCATCGTCGAGCGGGCTGGTCCAGGCGGCATCCTCGCTCATGACCACGCAGCTTTTCATGTGCAGGTCATCGACCAGGATGTCGCGCGCCGCATCCGATGCGCTCTCGGCGATGAAGTACGACGTGAACCAGCCGTGGAACGTATATTTGTAGTGCGCATAATCATCGTGCACGCGCTTCGAAATATCGTTGCTGGCAGCGCCGGGTGTGATGAAGGGCATCTTCAGCCGCGCCGACCAGGGCTCGATCGCCAGCGCCACCTCGCTGATGAAGCTCGCGAGCACCGCCACCACCTTGTCCTGCGTGGCGAGACGCTGGAAGGCCCGCACCCCTTCGACGGCAGAGACATGGTC
>JASHVY010000168.1 GCA_030044345.1 Acetobacteraceae bacterium
GGCCGTGTTGAACTGCGCAACACCCTGCGCATTGACGTTCTGCGTGATCACACCGGTCGAGCCGTTGATCGCGGCGGTAACCGGAGCGCCGTTATGCGGATCGAAGCTGCCAATCCCGATGAAGGTACCGTTGTCGTTGTGAACCCCACCATCAACCGAGCCGCCAGCGTGCGACGTCGCCAGTGTCACGTCGACGCTGGTATGGTTGAAGGAGCTCACGGCAGCAAGATTGCCGTTGCTCAGCAGCCCGCCCGGCGCGACGAAATCAGCCGAGCCGTTCAGTTGCGTGGCGATCCCGCCGTCTGATGCAGCCACGCCACCACCCTTGCCGGTGGCCGCGATGCTGTTGTGGCTGTCGATGTCGCCGGAATTGGCGTTACCGCTGCCGGAGGCCGCGCTGTCGGTCCCAACAGCAGCACCGACGTTATTGTGGCTCAGGTTGTCGTCGAGACTGCCATTGCCATTGCCGTTGCCGTCGTGGTTGCCGTTGCCGTCGAGGCTGCCGTTGCCGTTGCCGTTGTCACTGTGATTGCCGGAGGCGACCGTATTGCCGTCGCCGCTTTTGTTGGCCGACACGGCGGTCCCGCTGCCGGTCGAAACGGCGACCGGGATGTTGTTGAGGTTGAAGGTCGGCGCAGCCTGTGCCTGGCTCATGCCGAAGCCGAACAGGCCAAGGGCGATAGCCGCCGTGCTGGTCAGAAGTGCCTTACGCATAGATTTCTCCGTCAGTATCGGGTTGTTGCGTTAGTGGCCGAAGAGGGTGGACGTGTTGCTCACACCCACCGCCGTGACGGCCGTGTTGAACTGCGCAACACCCTGAGCGTTCACGTTCTGGGTGATCACGCCCGTCGAGCCGTTGATCGCGGCGACGACCGGAGCGCCGTTATGCGCGAAAGCGCTGAAGGCGTTCTCGTTATGGACACCGCCATCAACTTCACCGCCCGCGCTGGCGGTTGCCAGCGTGATGTCAACGTTGGTGTGGTTGAAGGAGTGCGCGGCAAGAAGGTTGCCATTGCTCAGCAGCCCGCCCGGCGCAACGATATCAGCCGAGCCGTTCAACTGCGTGGCGAAACCACCGTTCGACGCGGCTACGCCGCCGCCGGATCCGGTGATCGCGGCGCTGTTATGGCTGTCGATATCGCCGGAATTGGCGTCGCCACTACCCGAGGCGGCGCTGTCGTGTCCGGTGGCCACGCCAACCTTGTTATTGCTCAGGTTGCCGTCACCGCTGCCGTTGCCGTTGCCGTTGTCGTCGCCGTTGAGGTTGCCGTCACCACTGCCGTTGAGGTTGCCGTTGCCACTATGATTGTACGAGCCGACCGTATTCCCATCGAGGCTCTTGTTAAGTGACACAGCATTCCCACCACCGGTCGAAACGGCGACCGGGATGTTGTTGAGGTTGATGGGGGTAGCCGCACTCGCCGAGCTCACCCCGAAGCCAAACAGGCCAAGGGCGAAGGCAGCCGTGCCGGTGAGAAGTGCTTTACGCATGGATTTCTCCGTTGGTGTTTGGATCACGGGACCTCGACCAAGCGACGGCAGAGGCCGTGGCCGCCAGATTCGCGAACGCGGGTAGGTTGACCGGATTCCTCCCGCGCGCTCGTGCCTCCGCCGCCGACATGCAGAGAAGCAAACCCCGTGCCAGCTTCCGGCATCTCACCTGGAGATCGGCAAACCCAGTTTTTTCCTGGCTTTTTTCTGGCGCCTCCTCGCTGCTCCGGGCCGCCGCCTGTAACTTTTCGCTGTTACGTTTGCGCTCCGTTATTCTGAAATGTGCCGCCTGCCGGAGCCTTCCGCGCCCCGAACTCGGAAGGACGAATTTAGAAGGACCGGGGCGAGTCTCTCATCGAAACCCCACTTCGCCTCACAGTTTCGTGAGCGCAATTCCATTGCTATAAAATATCGTTTGCGTATCATCTCATCTGACACAGGTCGGCATTACGCTCCCTTCACGCATTGTTGACTCACGTCACGACAGGAGCGTTCGACAACCCTCGCGTGTTTATATGCTGCCCGGAATCATCTTCTGATTTTCGATTCGCGCCGGTCCGGGCTCTGCCCATGCCCTGCTCGTCGGCGCGATGGAGGCGCGTTCCGCTCTCGACGGAACAGGGTCTTTCCCAGGAAATACCCGGCTCTCCGGGGCCCGTCTCGTTGTCCTGCCGCATTTGCGAAAGGAAAGATTTAAGTACACTCTGGCGTCGCAATACCCATTTGTAACTTGCGCTCAAATGTGACATTGACAGATACGTACAAAACCGTAACACTTGGGATCATGTGTGTTGTTCTGTCTTCCCAATCTGGCAGGGCTCCATTATCACGTCACACGTAATGTCGCCGGGTCGGGGGGGTCGTTGATGCACGCCTCGGAGAGTGATGAATCTCTGCTCGCTTCCTACTCCGGCCGTCGCTCGCGGAAGAGGCTGGGGGGGTCATCGGCGCCAACGCTCGTAACGGGGTCCGTCATGGCCTCTCCCGAGGACAAGGCAGAAGATCCGGCAGCGCGCACCCCGGCCGCTCAGCGCGAGCGCCAGTTCATGGTGGGCAACAGTCCGGCCATGCGCCACATCTTCGAGCTGATCCGCCGATTCGCCAGAACCGACGTCCCGGTGCTCATCACCGGGGAAAGCGGAACCGGAAAGGAGCTCGCAGCCCGCGCGATCCATGATTACTCCTCGCGCAGCGCCGGCCCGTTCGTTCCGATCAACTGCGCTTCTCTTCCGCCGGAGCTGATCGCCTCCGAGCTCTTTGGCTATGAGCGGGGGGCCTTCACCGGCGCGACGGCCCGCAAGCAGGGCCTCGTCGAGACCGCCAACGGCGGCACCTTGTTCCTCGACGAGATCGGGGACCTCGGCGTCAGCCTGCAAGGGCATCTGCTGCGCTTTCTTCAGGAATCGCGCATTGTCCGGGTCGGCGGCCACGCCCCCATTCCGGTCGATGTGCGCATCGTTTCCGCAACCAATGTCGATCTGACGAAGGCGGTGGCCGAAGGGCGGTTCCGCGAGGATCTCTTCTACCGGCTGAACGTTCTCAACCTGCAGATGCCGGCACTCCGCGAGCGGGGGGACGACATCTATGTGCTGGCGATGTTTTTCCTCCGCCGCCTGGCGGCGGAGTTCGGCCGGGAAGTGCAGGGCTTCGATACCGAAGCCTTCACCGCCATGTGGAAGCATCCCTGGCCGGGCAATGTGCGGGAGATGATCGCCGCCATTCGCCGCGCCGTCGTCGTCGGCAATACGCCGCTGATCACGGTGGCGGATCTGGCCTTGACACCTTCGCCGCAGTCCGCCCGCTCGCGCAAGCGGCTCAAGCTGGGCCCAGGCTCGATCGAGGAGCGTGAGGCTCTTCTCGCCGCGCTCGACCGTCATCATCATGTCGTGGCGCACGTGGCGGACGAATTCGGCGTCTCTCGCGTGACACTCTACCGCATGCTCTATCGCCATAACCTTCGCATGCGCGGATTGCGTTCGCCCCAGGAGACGAGCTCCGCGGCGGAGGATGCCGGCCATACGAACGGCACGAAAGTGGATGGCGAACAAGCCCGGCACCATGAGAATGGGGAAGAATAGTTCAATCTTCTCCCGGAACCTTCAGGCTCCGCCGTCTGCTTTCTTTGCCAATTCAATTTATTCAACGCGGATCGATATTGTATCGTTGCAACTGCCCTTGCGATGATGCTCCATGTATCTTCTGGCCGATGATCGTGCGGTTGACGTCACATTGCACAGACGTTATTATTATAAATTGACAAATACAGCTTCCCGCGGTGGTGCCGGACGGGCTCCTGATGACTGACCAGACGGACGATAGCCGCTGCCTGCTGATGAACGGGGTCCCGGGCCGGGTGCTATGAAGGCCGTGATTCTGGCCGGCGGGCTTGGGACCCGCCTCTCGGAGGAGACGGCGGTGCGCCCGAAGCCGATGATCGAGATCGGCGGCAAGCCGCTTCTCTGGCATATCATGAAGATCTACTCCGTCCATGGCATTACGGAGTTCATCATTTGCCTCGGCTACAAAGGGTACATGATCAAGGAATGGTTCGCGAACTATTACCTGCATAACTCTGACGTCACGTTCGACCTTGGGACCAACAGGATGAAGGTCCATCAGGTCTTCGCCGAACCCTGGACCGTCACCTTGATCGATACCGGCGAGAAGACGATGGTGGGGGGGCGAATCAAGCGCGCCCTTCCTTATATCGGGAACGATCCTGATTTCTGCCTTACCTACGGCGATGGGGTCGGGGATGTGGATGTCGCCAAGGTGGTGGCTCTGCATCGCGCGGAAGGCCGGCTTGCCACCGTCACGGCAACGCAGCCTCCGGGTCGGTTCGGCGCCCTGGAATGTCTCGGCAACCGCGTGATCGGCTTTCGGGAAAAACCTTCGGGGGATGGCGGATGGATCAACGGCGGATTCTTCGTGCTCTCCCCGCAGGTCGGCTCGTACATCGAAGGGGATAGCACCGTTTGGGAGAATGAGCCGCTCGAACGGTTGGCCGCCGACAATCAGCTTTCCGTCTATTTCCACCATAGCTTCTGGCACCCGATGGACACCCTGCGCGATAAGCGTCTTCTCGAAGATCTCTGGGCTCACGGGCAGGCCCCCTGGAAAATCTGGTAGGAGCGCAGGGCACCTCATGCGTGTGCTTATCACGGGCAATCTCGGGTATGTCGGGTCGGTGCTCGCGGCGCATCTTCGCGCCGCCCTGCCGGCGGCGGAACTCCTTGGCTACGACACGGGTTTTTTCGCCCACTGCGTCACTGCCGGCGGCCCTGCCCCGGAGACTGGACTCGCCCGGCAATATTTCGGCGATGTGCGGGACCTCCCCGCTTCTCTTCTCGCCGGCGTCGAGGCGATCGTGCATCTTGCCGCCATCTCGAACGACCCCATGGGCAACCGGTTCGAGAGCGTGACCGAAGAGATCAATAAAGACGCCAGCCTCCGATTGGCCGCGCTTGCGGCGCAGGCAGGCGTGCGCAGCTTCGTTTTCGCATCTTCCTGCTCCATCTACGGTCGCGCAGATGCCAGCGCGCGGTGCGAGAGCGATCCCACATACCCGCTGACCGCCTATGCCCGTTCGAAAGTCGCTACGGAGCACGGCTTGAAGGGCACCGATCTCGGCGATATGGCGGTGACATGCCTCCGCTTCGCCACCGCCTGCGGCATGAGCGGTCGATTGCGCCTGGATCTCGTTCTGAATGATTTTGTTGCGTCCTCGATTGCAACGGGTGAGATTGTCGTCCTGTCCGACGGCACGCCATGGCGGCCTCTCATTGAAGTCACCGACATGGCCCGTGCGATCGAATGGGCGATCAACCGCGACCTGCGCGATGGCGGGCAGTGCCTATCGGTCAATGTTGGCAGCGATGGCTGGAATTTTCAGGTCAAGGATCTCGCGCGCGCGGTCGCGGCATCACTTTCCGGGACGCGAATTTCCATCAATGAAGCCGCCCCGCCTGACAATCGGTCTTACCGCGTGGATTTTTCTCTTTTCCGTAAGCTCGCCCCTCAGCACCAGCCGCAATCCAGCCTCGACCAAACGATCGCGCGGCTTGCGGCCGGCCTTCGCTGCATGGATTTCCGGGACGGCGATTTCCGCAATTCCTCCTTGATGCGCCTGAAGGTGCTCGATCGTCTGATTGACGAAGGCTATCTTTCGGCTTCCCTGCGTTGGCGCCTTCCTCCAGTCCGGGATCTCGCGGCATGAGGTTTCTTCCCACCCCTCTTGCTGGCGCTTATCTGGTCGAACTGGACCGGCGGGGCGATCAGCGGGGATTCTTCGCCCGTCTCTTCTGCGAGCATGAGTTTGCCGATGCCGGGCTCGAGTCGCATTTTGTTCAGGCCAACACGTCGTTGAGCGCCAGGCGCGGCACCCTTCGGGGCATGCATTATCAATTGCCGCCGGCCGCCGAGGTCAAGCTCGTGCGGTGCCTGAGCGGCGCATTGCAGGATGTGATCATCGATTTGCGCCCGGAAAGCCCGAGCTTCGGGCAATGGTTCGGGGCGGAGCTCAGCGCGCAGAACCGCGTGATGATGTATGTGCCACGCGGTTTTGCGCACGGCTTCATCACGCTCTCCGACGAAACCGAAGTGCTCTATCTGGTGAGCGCCTTCTATGCCCCGGAGCATGAGCGCGGGATTCGTTTCGATGATCCGCGCTTCGGCATAGGCTGGGCCACCATGCCGACCGAGCTTTCGGACAAGGACCGTTCCTGGCCGGACTATGATCCCGCCGGCAGCGATTCCGGGCGGCTCAGGGAACTCTCGCTCCAGGCGCTCCCGTGAAGATTCTGCTCACCGGCGCGAGCTCCTTTACGGGGTTCTGGTTCGCCCGTGAGCTGCACGAAGCTGGCCATCACGTGGTCGCCGCATTGCGGCAGTCGCCTGAGGGCTATGGGGATTCCATGCGTGCCCACCGGGTGGCGAAGCTCTCCGAGGTGGCGGAGTGTGTCTTCGGCCTGACCTTCGGGGAGAAGGGCTTCCTCGATCTTTGCAGGGCGGGAAGCTGGGATCTTCTTTGCCATCACGCTGCCGAAGTGGGCGATTATCGCTCCCCAACGTTTGATGTGGAGCGTGCGGTATCGGCCAACACGCTGAACCTGCCTTCCGTGCTTCGGGAAATGCGTGGGCTTCGCGGGATGGTGCTGACGGGCTCGGTCTTCGAAGGGGACGAAGGCGCCGGAACGCAGCCGCTTGCGCCCTTCTCTCCTTACGGTGTTTCCAAAACCCTCACCGCTTCGGCAACCCTTCATTGGTGCACCCGATTGGGTGTGCCGCTTGGAAAATTCGTGATTCCGAATCCGTTTGGGCCGTACGAAGAACCGCGGTTCTGCGCCTATCTGATGAAGCAATGGGGATCGGGCGCGGTGGCCGAGGTTCGTACTCCAGCTTACGTTCGCGACAATATCCATGTCGATCTTCTGGCCTGGGCCTACGCGCAATTCGCTGCCTCCGTGTTCGAAGCTTCGGAATTCGTCCGCCTGAATCCAAGCTTCTATGTCGGGACCCAGGGTGCCTTCGCAGAGCGTCTTGCCACCGAAATTCGCCGGCGGACAGGCTGGGATTGCGCCCTCGCCATGCGGGAGCAGACGGAGTTCGCGGAGCCCGAGGCCAGGATCAATACTGACCGGATTGAAATCCCGGGATGGAACGAAGCGGTGGCATGGGACGCCATCGCGTCATTCTACGCCGCAGCACTCGCCCATGCCGCGTGACGGCGGATACCGCGCTACAATCTCCTTCGCCGCGCATGAAGCCGGCGAAATCGGTCTGATCGCCTGCCCCACGTTGCACCGCCGCCTGGCCTGGTTGCTCATCGGACTGTGGGACAAGCGCCGGCGGCTTCATCGGTTCGTTCCCGTTCTTGCCGAGCTCGCCCGCGCGGCGATCGCGGATGTGAGGGAAACGAACAGGGCAGAAAATCGAATCCGGCAATGTTGCGCCGGGCGGCAGGCAGCGCGCCCTGGAAATGGGCTCGCCATCTACGCCCATTACTCCGAAGCCGGGCATGTCCATGAAATGATCCTGCGGCAACTGGCTCTGTATGACGACGCCGGATTCGATGTCGTCTTCGTCACCATGTCAGCCAGATTGAGCGAGGATGACATCCGGAACCTGCTTCCTCTTACGCGGCTCATCATCCATCGCCGCAGTTTTGGTCGGGATTTCGGAGCTTGGCACGATGCCGCAGACCTGGCCGTGAAGACGCTTGGCCCACCGGCGGAGCTTCTGCTGGTCAATGACAGCGTACTCGGCCCGTTTCGCCCGATCGATCGCCTGATCGAGCGGATGCGGGAACATGGTCCGGGCCTGATCGGCCTGACGGACAGCCGGATGGGGCCGCCCCATCTTCAATCCTATTTCCTGCTTGCGGAAGGACCGGCCGCAGTCACGGATGTTCTTTCTTTCCTGGGCCAGCTCAAACTGTCGCACAGCGAATGGCTGATGGTCCGGCGCGGGGAATTCGGGCTGACCCGCTGCATGGCCGCGCGCGGCCACGCGATTGTGAGCCTGTTTTCCTATGACAGTGTCCGGGCAGCCGCAATCGATGCCGACGATGGCCTGGCCATGCCACGTGCACCGATGAATCCCACCCACCATGCCTGGCGGGTGCTTCTCGAGGAGTTCGACTTCCCCTTCATCAAGCGCGATCTCGTCATGCGCAATCCCAATGCGGTGCGTGGCGTGGAGCGTTGGCCTTCTGCGCTTCCAAGTGAGAGCCTGATCGATGCAGGAACCATTCGGTCATATCTTGTAGAGGCTGGTGGGAAAGGAAAGCAAAAGGCAGGGTGTGATGCCTAATATTGTCTGGCAAATCATCAGCTTCCTGCCATGTCTTGCCTATGATCTTCTGGAATGGTTGCGCGATCTCTTTCTCGTGCGCATTCTGAAGCGCGACCGAATCATCACTCACGATGTGGCACGGGAGGGATTCAACGTCAACGAGGCGACACACATCGCCATTGTCGCCGTTCGGCCCGCGGGAGGCAGCGATCTATTCACCCTTAATCTTGTCAATGCTTTGGCGGAGCAAGGATTTTATATCCTGCTCATGTCGAATTCGCCTCTCTCCGAACAGCAACGAGAAATCCTTCTTTCGCGATGCCATAGAATTATTGAACGTGCGCCAATCGGCCGGGACTTCGGATGTTACCAGGTAGGCCTCGGCATCCTTGGCTTGTTCAGCAGCGGGCTTCCAGCCGCCTGTGAATGTCTGGTTCTTGCCAATGACAGCATGTTTTATCGTTCGGATACGGCGGATATCATTTCTGAAATGAGACAGTTCGACAGCCCTTGGATCGCGATGTTCGAGAATTTCGAGCAGGCGTACCATGCACAAAGCTTTTTTTTGATGTTTGCTCCTAAAGTATTCAAATCAAAGGCATTTTTGAATTTCTGGAGGAAATACAAGCCCTATTCGTCAAGGAAGCATACCATCAAGAAAGGCGAGGTCGGTTTTACACGTGCATTGAGAAAGGCTCGCTTTGTGCCAAGCGTCTGCTTCAGCTCGACACGAATCCGAGAAGTGATCGAAGCTGCTCAGGCCGATCCGCTCGAGATATGCGATCTTCTGCCTTATTGCTCGGACATGTCATGGCGGGAATGGGCAGAAGAGCTCCTCGATATGGCGAAGCATGGTCTGTCGATCGAAGAACGATCCCCGACTCTCCTGTTCGCTTGGCAGAACTTTCTTCGGGAAGTCGTCCATGTCTCTGAGTCTGCAAATCCAACCCATCTTGTGGGTCTGATTCTCAATTGCCTAGCAAAGGCTCCTTTGAAGAGGGATGTTTGCTATCGAAACATTTTTACCATCGGTCAGGTACTCGAACACGCCAGAGGATTCGATGCACGGGAGCTTGGGGCCATGGAAATAGATCTTCGTAGCAAGGGATTGTTTGTCTCACTGAGCTTTGCGAAGAAGTTGTTATGTGTCCGTGGTCGAATATAGCCCATCGATGCAATTGTTATAAAATGAACGGCTCCTGATCACGACTCCTAAAGAGCCATGACTCCGGAGCATCGATTTCCTTGTCTCGGATTACGAGAAAATAAGGTCGCACAAAGCCTCCTCCTCCCTTACACTGCCAAATTCCCCCCTCGACCGGGACTATCCGGAGGCCCCCGTTATGGATCGGAATGACATTATACGGGAATTCGCCCGAAAGGAGAGCCGCGGAATAGAAATCGGGCCGTATTTTGCTCCGATCGTGCCGAAATCGGAGGGATGGAACGTCCTCACCCTCGACGTGTTCGATAAGGCGAAGCTCTGCGAACTTGCCGCGACCGATCCGAACATTCCTTCCTCCTCGATCTCCAATATCGAGGAAGTCGATCTCCTAGGACCGGCTCATCGGCTTGCAGATCTGCTCGCCGACCGCGGTGAAGTCGGCCAGATCGACTTCATCATCTCCAGTCACAATTTCGAGCATCTTCCCAACCCAATCGCCTTCCTCCGTACATGCTCCGAAGTTCTGCGTCCTGGCGCCGTCCTTTCAATGGCGATTCCGGATAAACGAACTTGTTTCGACTATTTTCGGCCGCTCTCGACGCTTGCCTCCATGCTCGAAGCCTATGCCGAGAATCGTGACCGACCGACCGCCACGCAGTTGCTCGAACTGGAAACATTGCATTCCCGCTATCGTACGGAGGCAGGGGATCTTGGCTCATTCTTTCTCAATAGCGACCCGAGGCAGGTCGTTGCGTTACAGACGATGAAAGAAGCTCATGCGAACTGGAAGGCTCGCATCACGAGGGACGCCGATAGTGCGATATATGAAGATTGCCATTGCTGGACCTTTACCCCCTCCTCGTTTCGGCTTCTTCTGAACGATCTCCGCTTTCTCGGCCTCGTCGAGTTCGAGCCGCTCAAAATCTATGAGACCCAGGGCCACGAGTTCTTTGTTCATCTCCGGAACTTGCGTGGCGTGACGGCCCCCGCGTTGAATGCAGCCACCTATTACGAAGAACGGCAATCATTGCTCCATGCTGTGAACTGGGATCCTTCCGTGAATGCCTTTGCTCCTATGTACATGGCGGTTCCGGATGGCCCGATCACCGAAGCCGACAGGATAAGTCCGGAGGACATGGCCGCGGCCAATGCGACGAAAATTTTTACTGCCATGAGGCAGAGCGGAATGTGCGAGTGGGTTGGAGGCGGCGATCCGGAAGTCATTGGCAAAGAGAATTTCCATTCAATAATCGAAAATCTGACGCTAAGCCGACAGGATATCGTTCTCGACTTCGGCTGTGGGATCGGTCGAACAAGTGTGCCTCTGGCAGAATTCCTTGATGGAGGTGGGCGAGTCGTCGGATCCGATATGATCCCAAGTCAGATCAAATTCTGCCAGGAGCAATTCGGACAATTCTTTGCGAATGCCACATTTCATTGGGTTATGGCAGAAAATCCGCACTACGACACTTATGCAGCGATAAGTACGGATACAATGCCCGTCGATGAAGGGCAGTTCTTTCTAGAATACCACGAAACCTTTGATTTGGTTGTCGCTTTTTCTGTATTTACCCACTTTGATCCCACCATGGCGCTACACTATCTCAAATGTCTTAGAGATACGACCAAGCCTGGCGGCCATCTTTTTCTGACATGGTTCCTCAGTCATCCCAATAACCCGGAAGAATCGCGGCTTGATCCTGAAGAGGATTTCCGAGACCGAGACGGAAATCTTGGGTTTGCGCTCTTTTCACTGGCGGCTGTTTTAGAGCTCGCCAGCAGTTCGGGCTTGGTGGTTGAACGTATCTCTTATGGGGTCTGGCGTGGGTCTCAACCCGTCCTCAAGGGCCGTCATCATCAGGATATTGTGATCCTAAAACGACCTGTTGAGCCTCCAATCGAAGCCGATGCAAAGGCATATCTGGGGTCTCTCGGAATCGATCAAAAGATCACGAGGACATGGCCTCCGATTGAACGGATTGAGGAAATAGGCAGCCGCATTCAGGATGATGTTTCTGACGAAGCAATGGTAACGCGTGCTGCTTTTTACGTCCAAAACTTTCTGCTCGACAGATTCCCCCATGCCGTTCCTCCTGCTGGATCCGACATCCTGGAGATCGGAAGCGGAGCGGGTTGGATCATGCAAGCCCTGAATGAGTATCTACGCGCTCTTGGCGTGGCTCCAAAACGTGTTGTCGGACTCGGCATCGCGCCCAACATGCTGGCCAAGGCACAAGAGCGACTGGGAAATCGCGTACCCTACTTACATCAGCTCTATTTTGGAGCCAGAATTCCTTTTCCGGATCGCTCTTTTGATTTGATCTATTGTGGTTCACTTCTAAGACACCTGCCGCGCCGCAACGTCGTCAATTTGCTCTTCGAGATCAGACGGCTGCTGAAAGATCGGCATTTTGCTCTTCTGCATTTTCTCCAGACCGACACTTTTCTGCAACCGGAGCAAAACTTTGCTTGGAGTACTGAAATCGGACAAAAGATGGATGAACAAGAAGGATCTGGGCACGACTTTCTTACCCACGAGAAACTCGCCGACACGCTTGCGATTGCTGGGTTCCCTCATGTCGCGATCGCAGAGGACGCGCACGGCACTTTGGTCGCCTGCGTCTCGGATGCGCCTTTGACTTTGCCGGAGGATTTCGATCCGGATGGCTATCTCGCATTGAACCCCGATATCCGAGAGGCTTACGAGGATCCCGCAAGACATTACCTGGCGCACGGACACGCGGAGGGCCGCAAATGGTTCTCCGGTCATCGTCCCGTGTCTCAGGAAATCGCCCATTATCATTTTCGGGAGCGCTATGGTGCTCTCCTGGCCGAGCATGAAAAATTGCGAGCAGAGCTGCAGCAGGTTGAGGCGGAGCGGGACCGATTGTTGCGGGAAGCGGGACCGCCATCGGTCGATCCACTGCCATTCTATAACGAAATCATCGCGCTTCGGAGGCAGATCGAATCCACACAGGCCTCATACAGTTGGCGGCTCACCGCTCCGCTGCGTTGGGCCACGCGTGCTTTTCACTTTACAAGGAGTTGAAAGAAGCGGGGCGAAGCAAGGAACCCATCCGCGCGGCGCGTAGCGTTGCCCGGGGTACCCACTTGACTTCCGGCTTTCTCTTCCTTTCCCCACAGGGACCGATTTGCATGGGTTTACACTCCCCGTGCATGGAGCTCCCGTGCCATGTCCTCGGCCAGAGCGCGATCCGCCACCGCAATATCGAATCCGAGCGCCTTCAGCGCCTCGCGCCAGCCGATCTTGTTCACACCCGGAAGTTCATCTCGAACAGTATTGATCTTGACGAACGGGAATCCTTCAGCAAGGAGCTCCCGCCAGCGGAATGCCAGCGGGTTATGCTCGCACCGCGTCTTGAAAAGCGCTGAAGCCGTCATTCCGGCCGCTGTGAGCGTTGACGCCAGCTCCACTTCGTAGCAGTCGATCACGTCTCTTTTCTCTGAGAAAGCGACAATGTTCTGGACGAATCGGCGCAACACGTCGGATTCGAGCGCACGACGTTTCAGAGCCAGAAAATAACTTTGGATATGCCAGCGCGGCTCGAAATTCTCGGTCAGGCCGACAAGGTCCTGCCAAGCCCCTCGCACACGTGTGATCACCTTGTGGAAAGCAGCATCATTCACCGGCCCGAACACGCTGTCATTCATCCAATAGAGGATCTCGGCGTCAAAGAATTCCGGATGCAGCCGCAACACGTGTGCCCAGGCAGCAAAATCAAACCCCCCGACACTTCGGACGAAGAGTCCATCCACGAGCTCGTGAATCCAGGCCGCGTTGCCCGCAAATTCCTGGTCCGTCGCCACGATCAGGACGACGCCGATGCCCTCGTGCCGAAGCGCCTCGAGATATCCTCTCACATGCGGCCTTAGCAGCCCGTCCGGCGCATGCGTCGCGAAGAGAGCGATTTCCCCATGCGCGAGAGCGAGCTTGAGACATTCGATCCTGGCTGTCGTTACAGGATGGGACCGTGTCAGATTGGTCTCGGGCGGCTTCGACAATCCCCCTTCCTGCTGGCCGTGCAGGAGATAATGTGCAAGCGGATTGATCGAGGATGCGGCCACATCGGGATTCTGTTCCAAATACCATCGCGTGCTGAAAGAAGGTGATGGATCGGCGAGCCTGGCCGCCCCGACAGTCATGAAATGGACGACCGGGTTCAGCTCCGAGAGAATGACATCCGGGTTCCTACGAACATACCATGCCAGGTCGAAGAAAGGATTGGGATTCCTGTTTTCGGCCGTGCCGAATTCCAGGAAATGGACGAGCGGGTTGACCCCCGCACGCGCGATATCGGGATATTCGCGCAGATACCAATCGCCATCGAACAGCGGATGCGGGCGCCGGCCCTCCAGCCAGCCGTGGATGAGGTAATGCCGCAACGGCGCGTGTCGGAAATGACCAATATCCGGGCAGGCCCGAAGATAGAACGCCTCATCGAACAGCAAGCTGCGGCTTACGAGACGCTCGTCCCGTCGTCCCCGGAAATATCGTCGGAAGGTGCCGCGCAGCCCTGAATTTTGAGATTTTGCCTGCGCCGCCACGGAACGCCTCAGCTTGTCGTAATCCTCCCGGAGCTGCAGCAATTCGGCCTCGAGGTGCGCCACCCGCTGCCGGGCTTCCGCATTCTGAGCCCTGATCTGTTCCCCGCGGCGCCGCGCGCTGTAGAAGACATCCTCAGCCTTGCGCCGATATCGGGCCGCCCTTTTCTCATGGTCGGCCATCACCTTCCTTATATCATCCGTCCTATTCGCCACGGTCTTTCGCAAGGCCGTCAGCTCTTTTTCCTGTGCCTCCACCTGCCGCTTGAGCGCTGCGATTTCCGCTCGCCGCGGGTCGGCTTCCTGCTGCAACTCCGTCTCCTTGAAGTTAGCGGCCATCATCGCTCGCCCATATGGCGACAAAGAAGGGCACCAATCCAAGCGGGATATCGCTTATGCCGCGCGAATGGCATGGCGTTTTCCGTCATCCTCGGACACGCATTCGTAACAGAAGGTTGAGAAACCGGTGACAGAACCGTGGGGCTCGCAAGGAAACGGCCCGTGAGACGACCAATTCCGCCGACAGCTCCCAGATACCCCCCAGATACCCCCCAGGCACCCCAAGAAAAACCATTTCGGCTTTCTCCCGAAGCGAAACAAATGCCGCATCGGCAACCATAAGGTGTGAAGCTAAACACTTGCAATGCCAAGCTCGCCTGGGGTACCGCGGGGTCGGCGTGCCAGGATTCAAAAACCTCTGCGGCGATGGCGGGAGGGAGAGAAAGCCCCATGACCGGCAAGAGCAATCGGAAGCGAGCCGAAATATCGGGGGCCGATACATCGGCGCCCGATCGCTTGCCTTCTCCGAACATGCTTCTCGACCGTCTCGGTCCGCTCACCGCGCTCGGCCGGGAAGCAACAAACATCCACACATTGCAGGACGCCGTCCGGAAGGCCTCCGGGGAGCCGCGCCTGGCCGGCGGGCCGGCTCTCGTCCGCCCCCCGGAGCTCGATGCCACATCCGCCGAACGCAGGCATGAGGCGGCCAAGCATCTCAAGCTCGGTGCCACTCTTCTCGCCGCCGGCAAGCCGCGCCAGGCGATCGCCGCGTTCCGCCAGGCGATTGCGCTGCGGCCCGGCTTTGCGCAGGTGCACGTCAACCTCGGCAATGCCTTGCGGGAACAGGGCCGGCTCGATGAGGCGGTGGCCGCCCACCGCCAGGCGCTGGCCCTGGACCCTGGGCAGGTCCCGGCCTGGAGCAACCTGGGGATCACGCTTCAGGACCAGGGCCGCCTCGACGA
>JASHVY010000169.1 GCA_030044345.1 Acetobacteraceae bacterium
CCACCGCGCTCGCGCCGGCCGGGCCGGCCGAGGCGCTGCTCGGCGTCGAGACCGGCGGGATCGCGCCTGTGTTCAGCCCGATCCGGCTGGACGGCAGCCTGACCCGTGCCGCCCGCGCCTGGCTCGCGGCGCGGGGGATCAGCGCCGAGGCGGCGCTCGCCTCGGTGCTGGCGGGCAACCCGCTTCTCGTTCCGGCATCGAAAGCGGCGCATCTGGCGATGCATGAGCGCGTGGCGGGGTTTTTCCACACCGTCCCTCCCCTGCCCGCGATTGCCGCCGAGCCCTCGCCCATGCCGCGCGCCCGCGACAGCCTGCCCACGCACACCCGCGGCTATACGCAGAAGACGAGCGTGGGCGGGCACCGGCTCTATGTGCAGACGAGCGAATATGCGGACGGCAGGCTCGGCGAGCTGGCGATCACGCTGCACAAGGAGGCCCCCTCCTTCCGCGGGCTGATGGATGCTTTCGCCGCTTCGGTGAGCATCGGGCTGCAGCATGGCGTGCCGCTTGGAGAATATGTCGAGGCCTTCGTCGGCACGCGCTTCGGCCCGGCCGGCGCGGTGGAGGGCGATCCGGCGGTGCCGACGGCGAGCTCGCTCATCGACTATGTGTTCCGCAATCTTGCGGCCCATTACCTGAAAGGGCACGATCTGCCGGACGTCGAGGCGGAGGAAGCCTTGGAAGCCATCCGTGAGATGCCGCCCGCGCCGCTCCTGCCGCTCGAGCTGCCGGCGGCGACGCCCGGTGAGCGGCGGCGCGCGCTCCGCCTGATCAAGAAATAGATCCACCCATAGTCCCAACATAGTCCCACGGGGTTTTGCATGACCGGTCGCATCGAGGCGAGGCTCTCCGAGCTTGGCATCCATCTGCCGCCGCCAATGAAGCCGATCGCCAACTATGTGCCGTGGGTGGCGACGGGGAACCTGGTGGTGATCTCGGGTCAGGTGCCGGCGGTGGACGGCAGGATCGCCGTCACCGGCCGGGTCGGCGCGGAGGTCTCGGAAGAGGATGCCAAGGCGGCGGCGCGGCAATGCCTGATCAATGTGCTCGGGCATCTCAAGGCGGCGTGCGGCGGCGATCTCGACCGGGTGCGGCGGGTCCTGCGGCTCGGCGGCTATATCGCCTCGGCGCCGGGCTTCACCGGCCAGGCACAGGTGATGAACGGCGCTTCGGATCTCGCGGTCGAGGTCTTCGGCGAGGCCGGGCGGCATGCGCGGACGACGATCGGCGTGCCGGTGCTGCCGGCGGATGCCGCGGTCGAGGTCGAGGGGATGTTCGAGATCGCGTAATTTTGTTTGCGGCGCGCGGACGGGCCGCCATATGGCGGACATGCCCGATGGCGCCGCCTCCTTCAGCCTGAGCCTGCATACTCGCATCACCGAGATTCCTTCCACTGCGTGGGATGAATGCGCGGGTGCGGAAAACCCTTTTGTCAGCCACGCTTTTCTTTCCGCGCTCGAGGAGAGCGGATCGGCCGGCGCGCGCACCGGATGGCTGCCGCAGCATGCCGCGCTGCATGACAGCGCCGGGCGGATCGTGGCGGTGGTGCCGATGTATGCCAAGAGCCACAGCTATGGCGAATATGTCTTCGACCATGGCTGGGCCCATGCCTTCGAGCGCGCCGGCGGGGATTACTATCCGAAGCTGCAGGTTTCCGTGCCGTTCAGCCCGGTGCCGGGCCCGCGGCTCCTGATCCGGAAGGATGCGGGCGTGGTGGCGATGGCGCTGATGGCCGAGGCGCTCGAGCAGGCCTGCCGCAAGCTCTCGCTTTCCTCCGTGCATGTGACCTTCTGCACCGAGGCGGAATGGACGGCGCTCGGCGCGGCCGGGTGGCTTCAGCGCGTGGGCATGCAGTTCCACTGGCACAATGAGGGGTATGGAAGCTTCGAGGATTTCCTGGCCGCCCTCTCCTCGCGCAAGCGCAAGATGATCCGCCGCGAGCGGCGGGACGCGGTGGAGGGGCTGACGATCCGGGTGCTGCGCGGGCGCAAGATCGAGCCCCGCTATTGGCGGGCCTTCTACGGGTTCTATGCCTCGACCGTCGATCGCAAATGGGGCTCGGCCTATCTCACCGAGCGCTTCTTTCCGCTGCTCGGCGAGCGGCTGGGCGAGAAGGTGGTGCTGATGGTGGCGGAGCAGAGCGGCAAGCCGGTTGCGGCGGCGCTCAACCTGATGGGAGCGGACACGCTCTATGGCCGCAACTGGGGCTGCCGCGGCGAGTTTCCGTTCCTGCATTTCGAGCTTTGCTATTACCAGGCGATCGAATTCGCGATCGCCCATGGGCTGAAGCGGGTGGAGGCCGGCGCGCAGGGCCAGCACAAGCTGCAACGCGGCTATCTGCCCCAGCGCACCTTCTCCGCCCACTGGATCGCCCATCCGGGGCTGAGGCGGGCGGTGGGCGATTTCCTCTGCCGCGAGCAGGCGGAGATCGCCGAGGACATGGAGGCCCTCGCGGAGCGTTCGCCCTTTCGCGAGGCGTGAGGCGGATTGCTCGTCCCCGGGTGTTTGATCCTGGGTGTCCGATCCCGGATTTTGCCCGGATTTTGCCTGGGGTTTCGATGATGCCGTCTTTTCGCATGACCGGACGGCGCCTGGGCCATGTTCGATCGGCATGATGCGCGCCGGTGTGAGATGAGGTCTTGCCGTGGAGGAAGGGGAGAAGCATGGATTTCGGACCGCAAATGCTTCTGCTGCTCGCCGTTGCCGGCGTCGGCGTGCTGCATACGATCGTGCCCGATCACTGGGTGCCGATCGCCTTGCTCGCCCGCCAGCAAGGCTGGTCCCGTGCCGAGACGCTGAGGGCCGCGGTGCAGGCCGGTACCGGCCATGCCGCCTCCACCCTCCTCATCGCGCTGGTCGTCTGGATTGCGGGCGTTGCCTTCGCCCGGAATTTCGGTCACGCCGTCGATATGGTTTCGAGCCTGTCGCTCATCGGTTTCGGCGGTTGGATCACGTTCTCCGCTTCACGCGAATTGCACGCGCCCCAAGGCCATGGGCATGGTCATCGGCATGGCCATGGGCATGGCTTCCGAACCGCGATTCACGGACCGGAGATGCGGCGTATCGAGACGAAAGAGGGTGTTGTTCAGCTATCGATCCATGAGGATGGCGGCCCGCCCCGTTTCCACCTGACCGGCGTGGGGTCGGGAATGCCCCGGGCCGAGACGATTCGCGACGACGGCCGGCGCCAGGATTTCACGTTCGTCAATCTCGGCACGCATTGGGAATCGGCCGAGGAGATTCCGGAGCCGCATCAATTCGCCGTCTCGGTCATCCTCAGCCATGGCGGCCGGGAGCATCGCTACGAGACGCGCTTCACCGAGCGCGGCGAGGGCCATCATCACCATCACCAGACATATGACCATAGCCCCGACCCCGACAGCGACCCGCTCTACCTGCCGCTGCGCGGCGATGTCGCGGTGCTCACGCGCCATGTCCATGTGCATCGTCACGGATCGCAGGTGGTCCATGCGCATTGGCACGATCATACGGCGCAATCCTCGCATGAGTTGACGGAGGCAAAAGATGCCGCGCCCCCGCTGCACGAGCATCGGCACAGGATGAAGAGGCGCACCGCGCTGCTGCTGATCCTGGGATCCTCACCGATGGTCGAAGGCATTCCAGCCTTCTTCGCGGCGGGACGTTACGGCTTCGGCCTCATCCTGACGATGGCCGGCGTCTTCGCGCTCTGCACGATCGTGACATATGCGCTGCTCTGCGTTTATTCCACCGCCGGACTGCAGCGAGTCCGGCTTGGACCCATCGAGCGCTATGGCGAGGTGCTGAGCGGCGCCTTCATCGCGATCATCGGTCTTGTCTTCGGACTCGGGACGGTTCTCTGATGCTCTCGATCATTAGAGAGGGTGTTCTTTCTTGACGGAGAAAAGTCTTTTTGCTTCTTTTTCTTCAGAAAAAGAAGTCTCCTTCTTTCTGAGACTTCATCGAAATGCATAACACTTTCTAGGGCGGGCAGAGCGAAGCGGTGAGGCTTCAGGAATTGTCGCGGCGCGTGCGTCGCCGCCGTGCCGCCCTCCCACGTGATCCCTCTCGAGCGCGCGATTTTTCCTCGGACATCCGATCAGATCGTATCCCGGTGCCCAGGCGCGCTGAACATGGGGACGGACGAGGCCGGATCTCTTTCGAAGTCGGGAGGGTCATGAGGACCGGCCGTCGGCGACATGGTCTGCCTCCGACAGATTGATCCGAACGGGGATAGGGGACAGGAGCCGAGTTAAAAACGACACTCCCACCCTGCTGCGAAACTTCGATGAATGCCGAAAAACTACGATGAACGCCGATTTGCGCGCAAGCACCCCCTTCTCCGGGATCGGGGACACGCGTAGAGTGCCTCTGCCGATCGATCTCGTGCGCGCTGGTAGCGTATGGGGTTGGCTTTTTTTCAAAAGTCGGCGAAACCGCTCTGGTGGTGACGTCCCAGCGGGCCTCGACAGAAGGCTCGGACAATCGTGACACCGTACCTTCACAGGAAAGAGCGATGGCAAATCTCGACACCACGATTCCGCGGTCCCTCATGGCTGCGTTGAACGCGGAGGTTGAGCGCACAAAACGCACGACCTCCGCTGTCATCACCGCCGCGCTTTCTCAATATCTTGGCATCACCCTGCACACGCTGTTTCAGGTCTCGACCTCCGGCGCCCTGGTCGCCGGCGTTTATGAGCGGGAGGTGAGTGTCCGCTCGATCCTGGAGCACGGAGATTTCGGGCTCGGCACCTTCGCCCATCTCGACGGAGAAATGGTGGTGCTGGATGGGCACGCTTTTCAGATAAAGGGAACCGGCAAGGTGAGCGAAGCCGGGCCCGATGCGGGAGCGCCCTTCGCCGTCGTCACGCGCTTCGACCCCGAGATCGATGCGCAATCCGACCCGATCGGGAGTTCCGCCGAGCTCGAGAAGAGCTGCGACCAATACCGCAATTCCGGCAATATCTTCTATGCTTTCCGGCTGGACGGGCATTTCACCCGGGTGCGCACGCGCGCGGTCAATCCGCCCGCGCCCCATACGCGGCTTGCGGATGCGGCCAGGGCGCAGAGCGAGTTCACGTTCGAGGGACTGGCGGGAACCTTGGTGGGCCTCTGGTCGCCGGGATTTTCGAGCGCCTTCTCCATTCCCGGCTACCACTTCCACTTCCTCTCGGAGGACCGCAAGCATGGCGGGCATCTGCTCGATGTCGTGGCCGGTCCGCTCCGGCTCCGGGTCGAGGCGCTGACGGATTTCCATCTGGCGCTTCCTGAATCGGAAGCCTTCCTCAAAGCGGATCTCAGCAAGAGCACGACGGAAGAACTCGCCTACGCCGAACATTCCCACTAGCAACTCCAGGAATCCCACAATGGACAGAGAGATAGAACTCGCCGCGCAGACCGGCGCGGAGCTGGTCGTGCGGACGCTCGAGATGCAGGGGGTGACCCATATCTTCGGTGTCCCCGGCGGAAAAATCGATACGGTCTTCAATGCGCTCGTCGATTCGAAGATCGAGACGGTCGTCTGCCGGCATGAGCAGAATGCGGCTTTCATCGCCGGCGGAATCGGCCGCATGACGGGCAAGGCCGGCGTTGCCATCGCGACCTCGGGGCCGGGTGTTTCAAACCTCACCACGGGGCTTGCCACGGCGAATTCCGAGGGCGACCCGGTCATTGCGCTGGGCGGTGCCGTTTCGGTTGCCGAATCCCTCAAGCATGTTCATCAGACGATGGACGCCGTTTCGATCATGCGGCCGGTGACCAAATACTCGGCCGGTGTCGGGTCGCCCGACCAGTTGGGCGAAGTGCTGGCCAACGCTTTCCGGGCCGCCGAATCCGGCCGGCCGGGCGCAGCCTATGTCAATCTGCCCCAGGATGTGATGACGGCACGCTGCAAACATACGCCTTTGCGGCCGCCGGCCTTTGCAGGACCCGGCCCGGCCGATGCGAAGGCGATCGAGGAGGCGGCCCGCCTCATCCGCATGGCGGCGGCCCCGGTCGTGCTGCTCGGCATGCAGGCGAGCAAGCCCGCCTATGAAGGCGCGCTTCAGGATTTCCTCGGCAAGAACCATCTTCCCGTTGTCGGAACGTTTCAGGCCGCCGGCGCGGTGGGCGCCATGCTGTTCGAGAATTTTGGCGGACGTGTCGGCCAGATCGCGAACCAGCCGGCCGATGCGCTGCTGCGCTCGGCCGATCTCGTCATCACGGTGGGGTATGATCCGGTCGAATATTGGCCGGCGTTGTGGAACGGGAACAGCCCGCGCACGATCATCCATATCGATGTGCTGCCGGCGACATTGGACAATTCCTATCGGCCCAGCGTGGAGCTGACCGGCGATGTCGCCCAGACCCTGGCGGCACTGACGCCACAGGTGCAAAGGG
>JASHVY010000170.1 GCA_030044345.1 Acetobacteraceae bacterium
GCCGAGCTGCTCCTTGGCGCTCTTGGCCCAGGCAAGGAATTGCTGCAACGGCACCGCTTGCACCTCGATCGGCATCTCGTGGTGGCCAATCCCGCAGATCTGGTTGCATTCGCCGTAGAAGATGCCGGGCTGGTCGATCTTGACCCAGGTCTCGATCGTCTGGCCCGGGATCGCATAGCGCTGCACTCCGAGGCTCGGGATGAAGAAACTGTGGATCACATCGCCACTCGTTTCAAGGATGCGGATATTTTCGCCAACCGGCAGCACCAACGGATTGTTGACCGTGAGCAGGCGCGGCTGGCCCGGCTTGAGGTGATCCTGCGGGATATAGTCCGACATGAAGTCGAGATTGCCCTGACCGGGATAGGCGTATTCCCAGTACCACTGATGGCCGGTGACCTTGAGGGTCATATAGGGATCGTTGGTGCGGTTCTCGAAGAAGACCAGGCGGAAGGACGGGATCGCCATCCCGATCAGCACCAGCGCAGGAAGCACTGTCCAGGCGATTTCGAGCGGGGCGTTATGGGTGAGCCGGCTCGGGATCGGGTTGCGCGTATGGTTGAAACGCCACAGCACGAAGCAAAGGAGGAAGGCGACCAGGAGCGAGATGACGCCGATGATCGGGATGACGATATCATTGTTGAGCCAGTCAATGTCCTGCATCACCGGGCTGTAGCCGGACTGGAGCGTGATCTGCCAATCGTGCGGCTCGCCGATCACCGGTTTTTGTGCGAACGCTGGCGTGGCAAGCAACACGGCGAAAAGGGACAGCGCCAGGCTGCCACGTTGCCTGAAAAGCTGCATCGACCGTTCCCTTTTCCCCTAAGCCACCGATTGCCGGGCATAGAACCCGGTAAGTTCTGGTGTGGCCTACCGGACGGGCCGATCGAGATCAAGAGGGGTGAACGCGTCTTCCATATGTTTTGCGGGCATTTTCATGCCGTCAGCCGGGATCGGCCGGCATGAGAATGTTCTTAGCGGGAGAGTTGTACAAGGGTGAAAAGTCCGGCCGGTGGCGCCTCCCGGATCACCGCCTGGGCGCAGTCCTCGGGCGGCAGAAGCGCATCCATGGCAAAGTCTGGATGCCATCCGAGAGCGCGGCTGGCCGGAGCGAGCGCCCATTCGATCCACCAGCGAGGACCCGCCTCAGCCGCGAAATGATTGATGAAGAGAAGGCTGCCGCCGGGCCGGACGACCCGACGCATCTCCCCGAGCAGCCGGCGCGGATGAGGCACCACGGAAGCGACGAACATCGCAACGGCGATATCGAAGGATTGGTCGGGGAACACCATGGCCTCGGCGTCCATCTCGGCCAATGCCTCGACCGTCGTGAGGCTTTGTGTGTCGACTCGGCGCCGGGCGCGCGCCAGCATATCCGCGGAAAGGTCGATGCCGGTGACACGTTTCTCAGCGGCGTAGTGAGGCAGGGCAAGCCCGGTGCCGACACCCACCTCAAGCACGCGCCGGCCAGGCAATCGGTTGACGGACGCCACAGCGCGACGACGCGCGGCCCTGGACACAAGGCCGAACGCAGCGTCGTAAATTCCGGCCCAGCGTCGGTAAGCGGCGAGAATCGCCTCAGAATCGAGGGCGACGCGAGGAACTCCCCGCGCCCGCCGCGACCGGGAGCGCGGAGTCAGGGCGTCGATCATGATCTTGTCGGTGCCGTCTCCCCGCCTTTCTCAGACGATTTGCAGGACAAGACAAGCCCCCATCCCGCCGCCGCCCTGACGTCACCCGCAATCAGGCCTGCCCGCGTATCCTATTCGGTCCTTGAGAGGTTGACGGCTGCGGTCCGGCCGTTTTGCTGCTGCTCGATCTCGAAACCGATCTTCTGTCCTTCACTCAGGCTTCGCATCCCGGCCTTCTGCACGGCACTGATATGAACGAATACATCCTTGCCGCCGATGTCGGGGGCAATGAAGCCGTAGCCCTTTGTAGGATTGAACCATTTGACGGTGCCCTTGGGCATCGCTCCGCCACCTTTCTGCCTTTCTTGGGGCGGGGCGACATTTTATGCTCCCGCCGCCTGGTGAACCCGGGCACCAATGGAGGATCGGCCGCCCGCTCCCTGATCTGCCGGTCCTTCTCCTTGACACCGGTCAGCCTCCAAGCCGAACGATACGCCGCAGCATCAGCCGCCGCAACGGACCCGTGACAACTTCGCTTCAAACGCGGCTGGAGGCAGGCTGGATCAATATGATTTCTGGCGGAGAAGCAGAGCGATCTGCCAAGACTATGAAATTGATCGAGAAAACAAATCTGGAGCGTGATGACCCAAAATCATCACGCTCTAGGTGTTGAAGCTAGGCAGCATCGTCCCGGCGGTCGCGAAGCCGGACATAGGCGAGCTGAGCATGAGCCGCGCAGTAAGGCTTGCCCGGAACCGCCTCGGCGCCGCAGAAGTGAAACCCAGGCGCTCCCGGCTCCCCGAGCGGCCAGCAGCAGGCGATTCGTCGCGCATAAGGCCGTGGTGCCGACGTGCCGACGCTCGGGGAGGCAGCGGGCGGCGTGGAGGAGGACGTGGCCTGCCTGCCAAATTCGGCCGCGGTCCGGGCAAGCGTGCCAACAGCCAGGGGCAGCACCGGACTCTGGGATGCAGGCCGGGCGTTTCCCTCGACCGTCGCGGTCGCGAGCGGCGGCAAGGTTGGGCCACGAGTATGCCGGCGGGGGCGAGGTTCGGCGCTCGCCTCCCGTCGGATCGGCGAGGGGCGCGCCGGCAGATTGAGCCGATGCGCCTTACCGACCACGGCATTCTTCGAGATGCCCAGGATGCGGCCAATCTCGGCCGTGGAGTGGCCTTCGTCCCATAGGGCCCTCAAACGGGCAATCAGTTCCTCGGTCCACTCCATGTCGTGGTCTCCATGCTAGTGTAACCACAAGATAGAGTAGCCGTCCTCCGAGGCCGGCTCAACGACAGAGGTGCTGGCGAATGCGGAAAGTTGTGGAAAACCCAGATCGGGCGACAGAGAACTACCGAAAGCGCTGCGGCGAATAAGGGGAAAGATCGATCGCAGGCTGTTTTCCGCCGACCAGGTCGGCCACGAGACGCCCGGTCGTCGCCCCCGCCGCAAGCCCGACATGGCCATGGCCGAAGGCGTGGAGAATATCCGGGCTGGCGGAGGCTGGCCCAATGCAGGGCAGACTGTCCGGTGTCGCCGGGCGATGGCCCATCCAGAACCGCACGCGCTCAGGGGGAAGCGTACGGGGCAGTCGCGGATAGGCGCGC
>JASHVY010000171.1 GCA_030044345.1 Acetobacteraceae bacterium
ATCGCAAGGAGCACGTCTTGCCTCGCATCTTCGGCCGCGGAGTGATGAAGTCGCCGCGCGTAGTAACGGCGTAACCAGGCGTCGATCTTTCGAAGCAGCCGCTCGTAAGCTTCGCTTTCCCCTCTTTGAGCAGCGGCCATCAGGGAGCCCCATTGCTCACGTTGGCTTTCTGATTTCGTGGGTTGCACTGCTGTCCGGGCTTCCTGCTGAGGACAAACTGTATCATACAAGCCCGAGAAACTCTGAGCAGGATTACCCATGTCTATAAGTGAACCGGATATCGATGCATTCGTAATCCTATCGTGAACCACGTCCATGGGAGAGGCTCTTTTCGACGCAATCAAGCAGAGCTTGGGCTTCAAAGGGTTTCCTGAGAAGGAACTGGGCACCCACCGAATTCGCCTCATCGTCCAGCCGCCTATCCGTCAGAGCCGTAATCAGGATTACGGGTGTCATGTCAGAGCCGTGCCGGAGTCTTTGCACGAGGTCGAGTCCACTCATTCCCGGCATACGAACGTCAGCGATAACACAGTCGATGAGAAGTAGACTGGAAGATGCGAGAAAACTCTCCGCCGAGGTAAAAGGCTCTGCGCGGCAACCGATGGAGTGCATCAAATCCACCAGGGAGAGGCATAGCACTTCATCATCGTCAATAACCGCTATGAGAGGATCACTCACCCGAGCCAGCCACCGGAAGCACTAAGGGCAGCTTGCGCGCTGCGTGAAGAGAACGCCATCCCCGCTGAATTCAAGCCACTCATCAGTTTGGAATAGAAGTGAGTCAGAACGCTATGGAGCGGCGCGGTGGTGGTCATATGTCACCTTCTGAACGAGGCTAAAACCAACCTGGTGCTGAATGGCAATGTGAGCAGGCCCCAATTGTGCTTCTGAAAGCGCGTGGTTACAATCTCTCCAATCTGATGGTTCGACCTATACCTTAGTACGGGTATGAAATGCGCCTTCAGTGGACTCGCCGTGCGTCGGTTCCGATATCAAGTGAATCAAGAGATTGCTATTTGTCCCACTCTTGAATATCAAGAGTCTCAGCCGCTCGCGTGATCTTGGCGACCGATTTTATTTCCGGCTTTTGCATGGCGCTGCGTCGGTGCATCTTAACGGTTATTTTGCTGATCGACAGATTTTCTGCTATTTGCCTGTTCACGAAGCCTGACGCAACGAGAATGATCACTCCGCGTCCGCGAGGTATCAGGCGAGCGTACCGTTCTTGCAACTCACCTGTCTGTGCAGCTTCTTGGTGTCGAGCTAGGTCAATCCGAATCGCGATAGAAATGTCACCGGGTCCAGTCATTAGAATGACGGGCAGCCTGACTTTGAGGTGAATCAGGTGCTCTTGGAGTTCTAGCCTGCTCGTGCCAGGCAACCGAACATCGATAGCCAGGCATCCCGGTGCATCGGGTGGCCCGTTGCCAAGAAACTCCCAGGCAGGCCTAGGAAAACCTGATGGTTCATCGACCGGAGCAGATCTCCAAGCGACTCGCGAACAGGCTTGCCATCGTCGACGATGTAGACGGAGATCGGTGACGATATTTTCAGACTATCCCTGAAATCTCAGTAGATTCAAAAAGTGGGATGGAGAACGTAAATATTGTTCCATATCTTGTATTTTCTTCTGCCCATAAACGTCCGCTATGAGCAACGATGATTTTCTGGCAGATCGATAGGCCAAGGCCAAGCCCTTCGGCCTTTGTCGTATAGAGCGCATCGAAGAGGCGCCCCTTGCTGGAAGGATCAATCCCCATGCCGGTGTCAGCAATCGTCACCGTCGCTTGACCGTTCACGAACTTTGATGAAACGGTCAGGATACGGTCCCTTCCAGTCACGTCGATCATGGCGTCAATCGCATTGCGCACGAGGTTGAGGACAACCTGTTGAAGCTGCACCCGATCCCCCTGGATGTTGGGTATCGACTTGTCGAAGTCTGTCTTGACCCTGACGCCCGCGCGTTCGAGCTCTCTCTTTAAGAGAAGAAGAACATCCTCGACAACCCCATTGATCTGAAGATCGTCGAGCTGAAGCTGGCCGTCGCGTACCAAGGACCGTAACCCGCTGACGACCTTGTTCGTCCGAGAGGCCAGCTCAATGATTCGCGCCGTGGACTTGCGCGCCTCGTCCAACTCAGCGGGCTCCCGCGCCAGCCACCGAAGACAAGCCGCAGCGCTCGCGATGATTCCCGTCACCGGCTGTTTGACCTCGTGAACAATCGATCCTGCAAGCTCTCCGAGAGACGCAAGTCGTGCAGTTTGGGCGAGGTCGGCCTGTGCATCTGCCAGCGCCCGTTCTGCGGCCTTTCGCTCGGTGACGTCGGTGATGATCCCTTCCAATTCGAGATCACCGGATGGGCCGCGGTCAAACTGCCCCGCCGCGACAACATTTAAGATCGTTCCATCTTTATGGACGACCCTGTATTCGTGGCTGAATGGAGCTTTGGTGTTGATCACCTCGGCGAGAGCCTGTTCCAAAGCGGGAAGATCGTCAGGGTGCACGCGGTTCCTGAATACCTCGAACGGCACCGGATTGAGGTCGACATCAATATCGAAAATACGATAGCATTCTCGCGATGCCCTGGAGAGTAGGGTTCGTGTGTTCCATCGATAGCTGCCCATCCGGCCGATTTTCTGGCCCCTGATCATCCACATGTTGGTTTCGCGAAGCGCGCCAAAAAGCTGTAGGGATTCAAAGGAAAGGGCGGCCTGTGACGCCAGCATCGACATCACCGAGATGCAAGCCTGCGTGAACGCATTCTGCTTGCGTTCTGCCTGTAGATAGAGAAGCCCGATGGTCCGCTCTCGACGAACCAAAGGAATGTACAACAGGGCCGTGTCCCGCCCGCGTGGACACCCCGCTGGATCGATCGCGGCGGACTCCGTGCAGCTACCATATGTAACGATCGTCTCCTGGCGTACAAGAACATTTTCGGCGAATTCCGCGGGCACTCTCAGTTCCGTGCGCGGAGGACAAGAGGCAAGAATTTTCGTTTTTTCACGTGGCAGGCTTGCGTCAAGCTTGGCGAGCAATTCATCTCCCTCGCTCAACAGCACAGCACCTTGAGCGGCTCCGGAATACTCGAGTGCGGCTTCGAGAAGAGCTGCGGCCAGGCTTTCATAGCTATTCTCTCTTGAGATCGCTTTAAAGGCTTTGGCGATCCACTCCAACGGCGATGTTTCTCTCTCAAGAGCCATCCTGAAACGCCCATCACGGCAGATATCACGCGCAGAGATCGATCTCTATCATTCTCACGTCCGACCACATGCGAAGGCTTGGCTCAGCGCGAATGACGGCCTTTCTAGCCGGTTCGGCCGGCATTGCAAGGACATCGATTTGCTGACCTCGATGGCGTCAGCCTCTCCGTATCCTTCAGCGGCTCTTCGGCTGCAACCCGACGAAATGCCTCAAGACGAAAGAAGATGGACCTCACGTGCGCCGCGATCATCTTAGGGCACCCGTCCATCCCACTACCCATGGGGGCCTCGGTTCTGAGGCTGTGTCATTTATATTTGCCACCTTACCTAGGCATCATGTCTGTATCTGTGCATGTGCGAACAGGTACAGCGGCATCCTCGCAGTCGGAAATGCCTATTGGCTAGCGATTCGATACGTCGGCTCTATGGTCTCGGTCGCGTCCTCCTGCACATTGCGAAGCGGGAACGCGTGGCCAAGCCAGCCAGCCGCAAGAGCGATAGTTCAAATAGGCTTTGTTTTCGTTGGCCACGAGGCATGCAGGTGCGGAGCGGGCGTCAATTCGCCGCCCGTAGTGCGGCAAGCATTTCTTCGATCGTCATACGCAGACGGAAGTCCGGTTCGACAAAGCGCGCGCGCACGATCCCGTCGGTGCCGACGATAAAGGTAGCGGGAATGGGGAGCATCCAGTTGTCAGTGCCCTGTGACACGGATGGATCCCATCCCGAGCTTGCCATCAACCGCTTCAACGCATCGCCGACGTAAATCGCGAGGCCGAGGGTCATCGCATAGCCATTGTCCATATCCGTAAGAACCGGAAACTTCGCTCCGGTGTCGGATTTCAGCCACACCGTGAACCTTTGCCGATCCGGCACGATTGCAGCGATCTGGCAGCGCTCGGAGGCGATCTCTTCCTGAGCGCGAGCCAGGGCGTCGATGTTGATACGACAGTAGGGACACCAGTGCCCGCGATTGAATGCCAGCGCGACCGGCCCCTCGTTGAGGAAGTCCTCCAGCCTGATGAGCCGTCCCTGGTCATCTGGCAGGAGAAACTCAGGCATCGGTTCGCCTACCTTAGGGGCCGCTGCTCCGGCACCACTCGCCGCCAGTCGGCTCACCAGCGCGTCGACGGTCGCTTGAAAATGCGGACCCAAGCTCCGTAGCTCGTTCGCAAAGGCGTTTAGACGGTCGGCCAGCGGAGCCTCCAGGTCGCGACAACGCAGGAAGGATTCTTCGAGCAAGTCGGTCAGCTTGGGGTCTGTCACCGATAGGCCCTCCTCTGTTGCGTCGCCCCCGTGTCGAAGCGCCAATCGGCGGCTCGCAGCATGTTGAGCAGGGTGGCACAAGCAGTCGTACGCTGTCGGCCTGCAACAGTATAGACCGACACCCTGCGCACAAGATTAAGCTCATTCAACGGAATCCGGCAGAGCCCACTCGTTTCCGCCTCTCCGACAGCATCGATTGCGACTCCCAGGTTTGCGCGGAGCAATTCCAATAAGTCTTCTTGCGTTGCTACCTGATGGGTGGCTGTATCACGGATGCCGTTTGCTTCGAGACAGGCTCTGAGTTCCTGAAGCCTCTCACATTCCATGTTGATCAGGAGCGTCTCGGAAGCAAGTTCCCCAAGCTCGACTCTATTCCTACCCACCAGTCTGTGATTTCGATTGACGATGAGATCAACCGGCTCCTCGAACAGCAGGAAGGCGTTGAGGCGTGACCAGGCTTCACCGAGCGGGCCAGCGATCGCCAATTCTGCTGTGCCTGATTTCAGGTATTCTGCAACCTCGCTGCCCGAGCCACGCCGTAGCTTCAATTGTAAGCCCGGCACCACCCGCGACAGCTCCCTCAGCACTGGTGTAAAGGCTCTGAGCGCGACCGTCTGCGAGACCGCCACGGAGAGTGGTGCTGCATCGCCCTTCCTGATCGATGTCGCCACAACCTTGGCCGCGAGTGCTGTCTCATAACATTGTCGCAACATAGGGAGCATGCGCTGGCCCAGTTCTGTCAGGTGCGACAGTGCGCGCTCGCGGCGAAGCAACTCGCCGCCGAGTTCCGTTTCGAGGGCCTTGATGGCGCGGGTTAGGGACGGTTGCGCTACGTTGCATCGTACTGCAGCCTTGGTCAAATTCAGCGTCTCGCTGACCGCCAGGAAGTATCGGATTTGATGCATTTCCAAAGTGCAGCCTCCGCTACGCTCTCACATCATCGCAGGAGCTCGCCGACAACGATCGTCGATGCGTTCCGGCAACTCGCCAAGCTGAGCATGTCGATGCCCATGGTTCGCATATCCCGCCTCCGCATATCTCGATCGCTAACCTCGCGCAGGCGGGAACCGCTTTGCGGAAATTGACGCACCCGTAAGCAGACCGAATCTCTATCCAATCAAGCGAGATATGCTCCAGGTTCTCACTGGCCAACGCATGTGTAACCCCAGTACAGCGCATCATAAGTTATCCGACCGAGAGCATTTGAGATAGGGGTTTGTTATCACGATCGATGATAGGAGGGCCGAAGTCTGTAGCGAGAAGCAATCTTGCTGCCAAGGGAGGCGGCCGGACGCCGAAGCGCGGCAAGGAAGATCTCCAAAAGCCCGTTTGAGAATACGACTGCGGAGGTCGTCCGGCGTCTTTCTGCTCTTCCGGTGCTCACAGCGAGGTTTGTTTGGCGATCAATTTCATGGTTTCGCTTTGGGCTTCCCCTTGGGCTTTGGCGGGTCGCTCCGAGCCGGGGTCCGCCACGGGGTTCCCCGACGCAGAGCGATCCACCAAAGCCCAAGGGGAGGACATGAAATGGATCGAGAAAACAAAGCAAGAGCGTGATGACCGAAAATCATCACGCTAGATCAATTTTTCTCCCAAGGTCGACGGGTCACCTCGAACGCTGCCTGTGCGCGTGAAATGCCAAGGTCGGCAAGCGTCCGGTCATCGGCGTCAAGGAGCCAGCGTCGAGACGCTACGAATCGACGTTTTTGCAAAAACCTGCCGATACGCGCAGTGATGATCCGAAAGAAGCCGATAAGCAGGCCAATACGTCGGACAGGTGGCCCCATTCTCGTGGATTTGCTTCGTCGAGAGCGGGATGATTTCCGGTCATCACGCTCTTGCTTTGCTTTCTCGATCAATTGCATGACTTTGGCGGATCGCTCCGCATCGAAGCTCCCGCCGACATGTTCGGGGTGCTCCTTGGACCTGTTCGCAGGGACCCCGTTGTGGGAAATCCCTTCGTGGGGCATCCCGATTCCGCCGGGAGTCATCGTGATCTCGTCTGCGCGGCCGGCCCGTCTTGGCGGATCGCGGCGAATGCAATCAGGGCGCCGCAGAGTTGCACGAGGCCGCCGATCAGCATCGCAGCACGCAAGCCAACGTGCCCGCCATGCAGCAGCCTGAACACGGTGCCCAAAAGCGCGACGCCCAGG
>JASHVY010000172.1 GCA_030044345.1 Acetobacteraceae bacterium
GCCTGCGGAGCAAGCCCGAGGGCGCCGCAGAGCAGCGAAGCCCCAAGGCAAACGGAGAGAGGAGATGCGCGCATGCTCCGGGGAATATCGCTCCCGGCGAAGCACGGCAAGTCGCCCTTCACGCGCCGGGCGGCGCGCGATATGGCCGTCCGATGGCCGCGACCTTCGCCGATCCGCTCGATGCCGGGCTGGCTGCCCAGTACGAAGCCTATCCCTATCCGCGCCGCGATCCGGCGGACGAACGAAAACGGCTGATCATCGGCAGCCCGAGCCATCTGCGCGAGATCGATTACTGGCTGTTCCGCGCGGCGCGGCCGCGGAGCCGCCCGCTCCGCGCGCTCATCGCCGGCGGCGGCACGGGCGACGGCACCATTATGCTGGCGCAACAGCTCGCCACCGCCGGCCGGCCCGGCAGCGTCACCTATCTCGACCGCTCCCAGGCCTCGATGGCGATCGCCCAGGCGCGGGCGAAGATGCGCGGCCTCGAAAACATCGCCTGGCGGAACGATTCGCTGCTCGATCTCCCCGGCTCGGGCCTCGGCCCCTTCGACTACATCGATTGCTGCGGCGTGCTGCACCACCTGCCCGATCCGGATGCGGGGCTCGCAGCACTTCTCTCCGTGCTGGCGCCGGATGGCGGCATCGGGCTCATGGTCTATGCGCCGCATGGGCGCACCGGGGTGGGCATGCTCCAGCAGGCGCTCACCCTGCTCACGCCCCCGTCCGAGCCGCCGGCCACGCGGCTCTCAGTCGCGAAGCGGCTCCTCAAGCACCTGCCGCAATCCGCCTGGCTGCGGCGCAACCCCTATATCGGCGATCATCTCGAAGGCGGGGATGCGGGGATCTACGATCTCCTGCTCAATCCGCGTGAGCGGACCTACACGATCGCCGAGCTTGCCGCCCTGCTCGGCGGCGCGGGGCTCGCGGTCGCCGCATTGATGGAGCCGATGCGCTACGACCCGGCGACCTGGCTCCCCGATCCCAGGCTGCGCGCCCTCGCCGAGCCCATCGATGCCCTGGGCAAGGCGGCGCTCGCCGAGGCGATCACCGGCAATATGAGCACGCATATCGCCTACTGCGTCCGCGCCGGCAGCCTGCCTGCCCTGCCCGATCCCACTTCTCCGGAAGCGGTGCCGCTGATGCGCGAGATCTCCGGGCCGGATCTCGCCAGGCATATCGGCGCGGATGGAACGATGTCCTTCCTCTTCGACGGGCTGCGCGCGCTCGTTCCGGTCCCGCGCCTTGCCCAGCCGATCCTCAATCTGATCGACGGCGAAAAGACCGTCGCCGAGATCGGCGCAGCCCTGGCCGGCCGCGGCATCACGGAGGCCGAGTTCCGGCGTGCCTGGCCGGAAACCTTCGCAAGACTCTCCGGGCTCAACCGGCTCCTGCTCGCGTCTTCGTCCTGATCCCCATTTGGGGCCCGATCAATTCTCCTGGTCGTCGGAGGCCGGACCGACCTCGATATCGCTGCCGAGCGCGTCGGGATCATCCCCGAGATCGGAGGTATCCTCGATCACATCCTCGTCGGCCGCCTCGGCCGCCTCCTCCATCTCCAGGCTTTCCTCCTCGGGTACCGGCTGGGGCTTCTTGATCCGCCGCTCATCCACGGGCGGGCTCGGCGGGCGGCGCAGACGCGGCTGCTCGGCCGGCTGCTCGGTATGGCATTTGGGGCAGACGGCCGGGGCCCGGCCGAGGTCATAAAAGCGCGTGCCGCACGCCACGCAGATGCGCTTGTTGCCGAGTTCCGGCTTCACCATCGGTCCAGGTTCCGTTCTTTTCCTTTGAGCGGAGCGGCGCCTTGCCACCGCCCGGGCGCCCTGTCAAACCTCGTACGCAGATTTTTTCCACGCCCGGGTGACATTCCGTTCCGCTGTCATGGATACCGCTCTCAACAATCCGCCCACGAGCCCGTTGGGCATGAAATCCTTGCGGGCTTCCCGCCCCGCCGGGCCGCTCTCCGGCAGCCTCCGCATCCCCGGCGACAAGTCGATCAGCCACCGGGCGCTGATGTTCGGCGCGCTCGCCGTAGGCGAGACAAGCATCCGGGGCCTCCTCGAAGGCGAGGATGTGCTGGCGACGGCGGCGGCCATGCGCGCGCTCGGCGCCGAAGTGATGCGCGAATCGGATGGAACCTGGCGCGTCGCGGGGCGCGGCGTGGGCGGCCTCGTCGAACCCGCGAACGTGCTCGATATGGGCAATTCCGGCACCTCGGCGCGCCTCATCACCGGCATCCTCGCCACGCACCCGATCTTCTCGGTGCTCACCGGCGATGCGAGCCTGCGCGCAAGGCCGATGCGGCGGGTCATCGCGCCCCTTTCGGCCACCGGCGCGCGTTTTTCCGCCCGCGCGGGCGGGCTTCTGCCAATGGCGATCGAGGGCACGGGAGAGGCGCTGCCGCTCCATTACCGTCTGCCGGTGGCCTCGGCGCAGGTGAAGTCGGCCGTGCTGCTGGCGGGGCTCAATGCGCGCGGCGAGACCCTGGTCGAGGAGCCGGCGCCGACCCGCGACCATACCGAGAATCTGCTCCGTCATTTCGGCGCCGACGTGAGCGTCGAGGCCGCGGGCGCGGGCCGGCGCATCCGTCTTGCCGGGCAGCCGGAGCTTCGCGCCGCCGATGTCGTGGTGCCGGCGGACCCTTCCTCGGCCGCCTTTCCGCTGGTGGCAGCACTGCTGGTGCCGGGCTCGGTGCTGAGGCTCGCGGGGGTGGGGCTCAATCCGCTTCGCACCGGGCTTCTCGCCACGCTCACCGAGATGGGAGCCAAAATCACCGTCGAGCATCCGCGGACAGAGGGCGGTGAGCCGATCGGCGATCTCGTCGTGCAACAGAGCGCGCTCCAGGGCATCGATGTGCCGCCCGATCGCGCGCCGACGATGATCGACGAATACCCGATCCTCGCCGTGGCCGCCGCCTCAGCCGCGGGTATTACGCGGATGCGCGGGCTCGCCGAGCTTCGGGTGAAGGAGAGCGACCGGCTTGCCGCGACCGCGGCGATGCTCACCGCCAACGGGGCGAAGGTCGAGATCGAGGGCGATGATCTCCTCGTGCACGGCACCGGCCGCCCGCCTTCCGGCGGCGGTCTCGTCGCGACCGCGATGGACCATCGCATCGCGATGAGCGCGCTCGTCCTCGGCCTCGCGAGCGAGGCGCCGGTGACGGTGGACGACACCGGCTTCATCGATACGAGCTTTCCCGGCTTCGCCGCGCTCATGACAGAGGCGGGCGCCCGCTTCTCCGCCGCGTGAAATCCAAGCTCATCATCGCGATCGACGGCCCGGCGGCCGCCGGGAAGGGCACGCTCGCGCGCCGGCTCGCCCATCATTTCGGCCTGCCGCATCTCGATACCGGGTTGCTCTATCGCGCCGTGGCACGGCGGATGCTGGACGAAGGCGCCGACCCGGCGGACGGCGCGGCAGCCGAGGCAACGGCGCGGGCGCTCGATCCCGCGGAGACGGAGAGAAACGATCTCCGCACGCCGGAGGTCGATCGCGCGGCGAGCCTGGTCGCGGCCGAGCCGCGGGTCCGGGCCGCGCTCCGCGCCTTTCAGCGCGAATTCGCCGCCGCCCGCGGCGCGGTGATGGACGGGCGCGATATCGGCACGGTGATCTTCCCCGCGGCGCCGGTGAAGCTTTTCGTCACCGCCCGGCCCGAGGCCCGGGCCGAGCGCCGGTTTCGCGAGCTCGCCGGGCGCGGCATCCCGGCCGATGAAGAGGCGGTCGCCGCCGAGATCGCGGAGCGCGACGCGCAGGACGCGAACCGCCCGGTCGGGCCGCTGCGCCGGGCCGAGGACGCGCTGCTGATCGATACCACCGGGCTCGATCCGGACCAGGTCTTCACCGCGGCTCTCGAGAAGATCGCAGCCCGTATCGCCTCGCATGCGTAAGGGTTTCTCTTGACTTGGCCCGCCGCACGCGTATCTCTCCCTCCATCCGCGCGGGCGCTTCCGCGCAGGGAAGAGGCCGGGGATCGCCTCCCGGCATCCTTTATCGTCAATCCGGCCTTGGTCCGCGCGTCAGCCGGCTGAGGCAAGCCGTGTTCCACCGTTCCGTGGAACGCGCAAACTCCTGGAGCCCCGCGCGGGCCCCGGCACAACGAGGACCATACCCGCACAATGTCATCCGCCACCGTGGCCGTCCCCCATGATCGCTCGAGCCAGGGGACCATGACGCCGGCGAAGGAAAGCTTCGCCGACCTGCTCGACGAAACCCTGGGACAGGACAGCGGCTTCGACGGCTCGGTCGTCACCGGCCGTGTGCTCCGGCTGACCGACGAGTACGCCATCGTCGATGTCGGGCTGAAGAGCGAGGGGCGGGTGCCGCTCAAGGAGTTCGCCTCGCCGGGCATGAAGCCCGAGGTGAAGCCGGGCGATGTCGTCGAGCTTTATATCGAGCGCTACGAGGACCGGGACGGATCGATCGTGCTCTCGCGCGAGAAGGCGCGGCGCGAGGAGGCCTGGACCAATCTCGAGAAGGCGTTCGAGGGCAATCAGCGCGTGACCGGCACGATCTATGGCCGCGTCAAGGGCGGCTTCACGGTCGATCTCGGCGGCGCGGTCGCCTTCCTGCCCGGCAGCCAGGTCGATATCCGCCCGGTGCGTGACGTGACACCGCTGATGAACACGCCCCAGCCCTTCCAGATCCTCAAGATGGACCGCGCGCGGGGCAATATCGTCGTCTCGCGCCGCGCCGTGCTCGAGGAGACGCGGGCGGAACAGCGGAGCGAGCTGATCCAGGGCCTCAAGGAAGGCCAGATCCTGGACGGCGTGGTGAAGAACATCACCGATTATGGCGCCTTCGTCGATCTCGGCGGCGTCGATGGCCTTCTCCACGTGACGGACATCGCCTGGCGGCGCATCAATCATCCCTCCGAGGCGCTGACGATCGGCCAGCCGGTCAAGGTGCAGGTGATCCGCTTCAACCCCGAGACGCAGCGCATCAGCCTCGGGATGAAGCAGCTCGAGGCCGATCCCTGGGAAGGGGTCGCGGCGAAATATCCGCCCGGCGCGAAGTTCACCGGCCGCGTCACCAACATCACCGACTACGGCGCCTTCGTCGAGCTCGAGCCGGGGGTCGAGGGGCTCGTGCACGTCTCCGAGATGTCCTGGACCAAGAAGAACGTCCATCCCGGCAAGATCGTCTCCACCAGCCAGGAGGTGGAGGTGATGGTGCTCGATGTCGATGCGGCGAAGCGGCGCATCTCGCTTGGCCTCAAGCAGGTGAGCCAGAATCCCTGGGAAGCCTTTCTCGAAGCCCATCCGGTCGGCTCGACGATCGAGGGCGAGGTGCGGAACATCACCGAGTTCGGGCTCTTCATCGGCGTCGCCGCGGAGCTCGACGGGATGGTGCATCTCTCCGATCTCTCCTGGGACGATTCGGGCGAGAATGCGATCACGCGCTACAACAAGGGCGACATCGTCAAGGCCAAGGTGCTCGATGTCGATGTCGAGAA
>JASHVY010000173.1 GCA_030044345.1 Acetobacteraceae bacterium
GAGAGGAAGAGGCTGCGCGGGAAGCCGGTCTCGCGCACGTAATTGGCGATCCGCTCTTCCCACTGCATCGGGCACTCCCTCTCAGCTTGCCGAAGAGTGCCGTGATCGCGGGCAGTTTGTACAGATCGTGAGCACCGACTGCATCGGGATTCGGCTATGCGATCCGTACATGACAGGTTTGCGCGTTTTTGCCTTGGACCGTTTGTCCAATCCCCATGTCGGAGGTGCGCACATAGTTTGACGAACGGTGTTCCACCCGTCGGATCGGACATGTCTGTGGAATTTGTCTCGCTCGTGCCGTGCCGTGCCTGCCATCGGAATTCTCAAGCTACCCTGCCCGCTTCGGTGAAGAGAGGGGTGGACGCATCGGGGAGGTACCCGGTACGGGGCCTCCGGCGCGCGTTGTCGGTGGCGGCGTTGCTCGGCACGGCGCCGTTGCTCGGTGGCTGCCAGTTCGCGCTGATGGACCCGCAGGGGCCGATCGGCGCCGGCGAGAAATCGATCATCATCCTCTCCACCGTCCTGATGCTCATCGTGGTCGTGCCGGTGATCGCGATGACGCTCGTCTTCGCCTGGCGCTATCGCGCTTCGAACAGCGCGGCGACCTACACGCCCGAGTGGGAGCATTCGCGCGGAATCGAGACGGTGGTGTGGCTGGTGCCGTGCCTCATCATCGCCGCACTCGGCACCGTGACCTGGATCTCGAGCCACAGGCTCGATCCCTATCGGCCGATCGAAGCCGCCGCCAAGCCGCTCACGGTGCAGGTGGTCTCGCTCGACTGGAAATGGCTCTTCATCTATCCGGAGCAGCATATCGCGAGTGTCAATCAGCTCGCCCTTCCGGTGGGCGTGCCGGTGAAGTTCCTGCTCACCTCGTCTTCGGTGATGAACGCCTTCTTCATTCCCCGGCTGGGCACGCAGATCTACACGATGGCGGGGATGCAGACGCAGCTCAGCCTGCTGGCGAGCAAGGCGGGCGATTATCGCGGCATCTCCTCCAACTACAGCGGTGACGGCTTCTCGGACATGCATTTCACCGCCGAGGCGATGAGCGGGAAGGATTTCGCCGCCTGGGTCGCGAAGGCGCGTGCGTCCTCGCAGGCCTTGACGCTCGCTTCCTATCGCGGGCTCGCGCAGCCGAGCGAGAGGGTGCCGGTCCGCTATTACAGCTCCGTCACGCCGACGCTGTTCCACGATATTCTCAATCAGTGCACGAGCGGCGCGCCGTGCCGGGATGCGGCGATGAATATGGCCATGGCGAAAGAGGCGCTGGGCAGCAGCTTCAGGCTCTGTACCACCACCAATCCCATGGGCATGAATCCCATTGGCGCTGATCCGAGGGGAATGCAGTGATGTTCGGCAAGCTCACCATGAGCGCGATGCCCATGAATCAGCCGATCGTCATGGGTGCCGTCCTGTTCATGGCGATCGGCGTCGTCGTGGTGCTCGGCACGATCACCTATTTCCGCTTCTGGCGCCAATTGTGGTCGGACTGGCTCACCTCCGTCGATCACAAGCGGATCGGCGTGATGTACATCATCCTGGCCGTGGTGATGCTGCTGCGCGGCTTCTCCGATGCCATCATGATGCGGAGCCAGCAGGCCCTGGCCTCCGACGGCGGGGCCGGCTATCTGCCGCCCGAGCATTTCGACCAGGTCTTCACCGCGCACGGCGTCATCATGATCTTCTTCATGGCGATGCCCTTCATCGTCGGGCTGATGAACATCGTCGTGCCGCTGCAGATCGGCGCGCGGGACGTGGCCTTCCCCTATCTCAATTCCTTCAGCCTCTGGATGACCATCTCAGGGGCCATTCTCGTCAATCTCTCGCTCGCGGTCGGCAATTTCGCGCGGACCGGCTGGCTCGCCTATCCGCCGCTTTCCGAGCTTCATTTCAGCCCGGACGTCGGCGTCGATTACTATATCTGGAGCTTGCAGGTCGCAGGCATAGGCACGCTGCTCGGCGGCGTGAACATGATCACGACCATTCTCAAGATGCGCGCCCCCGGCATGACGATGATGCGGATGCCGGTTTTCACCTGGACGGCGCTCTGCACCAACATGCTGATCGTCGCCGCCTTCCCGGTGCTGACGGTGACGCTCGGCCTGCTCGCGCTCGACCGCTATCTCGGGATGCATTTCTTCACCAACGCCGCCGGCGGCAACCCGATGATGTACGTGAACCTCATCTGGATCTGGGGCCATCCGGAAGTCTATATCCTGGTTCTGCCCTGCTTCGGCGTTTTCTCCGAGGTGATCGCGACCTTCTCGGGCAAGCCGCTGTTCGGCTACACCTCGATGGTCTATGCGACCATCTGCATCACCGTGCTCTCCTTCACCGTCTGGCTCCATCACTTCTTCACGATGGGCTCGGGCGCCGATGTGAACGCCTTCTTCGGCATCACGACGATGGTGATCGCGATCCCGACCGGCGTGAAAATCTTCAACTGGCTCTTCACGATGTATCACGGACGGGTGCGGTTCGACACGCCGGTGCTGTGGACGATCGGCTTCATGGTCACCTTCACCATCGGCGGCATGTCCGGCGTGCTGATGGCGGTGCCGCCGGCGGATTTCGTGCTCCACAACAGCGTCTTCCTCATCGCCCATTTCCACAACGTCATCATCGGCGGCGTCGTGTTCGGCTGCATGGCCGGCTATAATTACTGGTTCCCGAAGGCGCTCGGCTTCAAGCTCGACGAGCGGTGGGGCAAGATCTCCTTCTGGTGCTGGCTGGTCGGCTTCTATGTCGCCTTCATGCCGCTCTATGCGCTCGGCCTCATGGGCATGACGCGTCGGCTCGACCACATGGACAATCCGGTCTGGCACATCTACCTGATGGTCGCGGCGGCGGGCGCGGTCGTCATTCTCTGCGGCATCCTGGCCCAGCTCGTGCAGCTCTATGTCAGCATCGTGAACCACGCGGCCTTGAAGGATGTGACCGGCGATCCCTGGAACGGGCGCACGCTGGAATGGGCCACCGCCTCTCCGCCTTCCTTCTACAATTTCGCGGAAACGCCGGTCGTTCTGAGCCGGGACAGTTTCTGGGACATGAAGCGCCGCGGCGTCGCCTTCCACCCGCCCGTGCATTATCACCGCATCCATATGCCGCGGAACACCGGCACGGGCTTCATTCTCGGGGTTCTCGGCGGCGTGATCGGCTTCGGCATGATCTGGCACATCTGGTGGCTGGTGCTGTTCTGCCTCCTTGCCGGCCTCGCCGTCGTCGTCGCGCATTCCTTCGACGAGGATCGCGCCTACTATGTGCCCTCCGGCGAAGTCGCCGAGATCGAGGGAAGGCACTTCCAGCAACTCATGCCGCAGGCCGGTGATTGAGATGACCGTCGATATTCGCCTCGCTGCCGACACCGCCCTTCTCGCCGATGCCGAGGAAGGGCACGAAGAGCATCACGACACCGCGTCCATCGTCACGCTCGGGTTCTGGATCTACCTGATGAGCGATTGCGTGCTGTTCGCGGCACTCTTCGCGACCTTCACGGTGCTGCGCGGCGACACGGCGGGCGGGCCGACCGGACGCGAGATCTTCGGCCTGCCCAATGTGGCGATCGAGACCGCCTGCCTTCTCGTCTCGAGCTTCACCTATGGCATGGCGATGATCGCGGCGGAGCGGAACCGCAAGAGCGAGGTGCTGCGCTGGCTCGGCCTGACGCTTCTTCTCGGCCTCGGCTTCCTCAGCCTCGAAATCCGCGAATTCGCCGACCTGGTCCATCAAGGCTTCGGGCCCGAGCGCTCCGGCTTTCTCTCGGGCTTCTTCACCCTGGTCGGCACGCACGGATTTCACGTCTTCTCCGGCATCATCTGGATGCTCGTGCTGATGGCGCACGTGGCCTATCGCGGCCTGACGCCGGAGAACCGCACGCGGCTCATGTGCCTCAGCCTTTTCTGGCACTTCCTCGACATCATCTGGATCGGTGTCTTCACCATCGTCTATCTGCTCGGAGCTGCCTGAGATGGCCAGCGCGGACGTGATGCACGGCAATGCCCCTCATGGCGTCCCTCATGGGGATGGGGAGGCCCATGCCAGCGTGCGGGGCTATGTCACCGGTTTCGTCCTCTCGGTGCTGCTCACCGCCGTTCCCTTCGCGCTCGTCATGTCGGGCACGGTGCCGGCCGCGACGGCCGTGGCCGTCGCGATCGGTCTTGCCGTGGTGCAGATGGTCGTGCACCTCGTCTATTTCCTGCACATGAACCGCGCCTCCAGCCAGTCCTGGAACATGGCCGCGCTCGTCTTCACCGTGATCATCGTGGCGATCCTGGTGATCGGCTCGCTCTGGATCATGTACAACATGAACGTGAACATGATGCCGGGCATGATGCCCGTCGATGCCACCTGAACCTCGACAAAATGCCGGGCATGATGGTCCCTGAATGACGAACTCCTTGATCTTCGAATATTTTTCTCAAGGACGGCGAGCATCCCCCTGATCCCCTCCGCCGCGAGCCGGGGCTTGCGGGAAGCGCCATCCGGCATCGCGCCTGCGCCGGCGGCAACATTCGGGATGGCGGCGTTGCGCTGCCTTCCCTCGGCGCGGTAGGACCTCATCCCAATATGACCGAGCAAGGCCTCGTCCGTCCCTTCGGACGGACAGAGTCCGACGGCAGCCTGCGCGCGGATCTGCGCCAGGCTGATCAGCGT
>JASHVY010000174.1 GCA_030044345.1 Acetobacteraceae bacterium
CTTCATCACGCCAACAATCACCATTTGGGACGAAGACCTGGAACGGCTTGATTGGAAACGCCGCACCGTTCAGCAGGCCCTGGATCGGCAGGGCCTGGTCTCAATGGTTGAGCGAACAAACGCCGTGGAGGCATGGCTCTCCAGCCTGCCCGGGCATGCCTACGCCAATGTGCGTCGGCCGGTGATGAGTTCCATCAATCTGATCGATATCATGCCGCTGTCCGCCGTATGGGCCGGTCCCAGCTGGGATACGCATCTCGACGGCCCTCCGCATATCATTGCAAAGACAGTCGGCACCACGCCGTTCCGGCTATCCCTCACTCACGGTGACACCGGACATACGATGGTGGCCGGTCCGACCGGGGCCGGCAAATCTGTCCTGCTCAACATGCTCGCCGTCCAGTTCCGGCGCTATCCCGACGCTCAGGTCTTCTTTTTCGATAAAGAGCGCTCAGCGCACGCCTCGACGCTTCTCGTCGGCGGCCAACACTATGCACTCGGCGAGACCGACGCCGAGATCGCGCTCCAGCCCCTCGAGAGGATCGACCATGAGGCCACCCGCATTTGGGCGTCAGAATGGCTTGCGGACATCATCGAGGCCCAACAGACCGGCCTCATGTCGCCGGACCGCAAGGCGGAATTATGGGCGGCTCTCTGCAGCTTGGCGACCTCGCCCACGGACCAGCGCACACTCACGCTTCTGCGCTCGAAGGTTCAGGACCTTGGCATGAAGGCTGCCCTGCAGCCTTTCACGATTGAAGGGCCACACGGCGGGCTGCTCGACGCCACTCAAACGGACATTGGCAACTTTAATTGGCAGTGCTTCGAGATGAACGCGCTGTACGCACGACCGCAGGCGCTTACACCCACCCTCGGCGTGCTATTCCATCGGCTGGCCGAGCGTTTCGATGGTCGCCCAACGCTTCTTATTCTCGACGAGGCGTGGACCTTCCTCGACAACACGGTGTTTGCAGCGCAAATCCGCGAATGGCTCAAGACCCTCCGCCGACGCAACGTGCGCGTCGTGTTTGCAACACAGAGTCTGGACGATGTTCGATCATCGAAAATTGCATCGGCCCTTATCGAGAATTGCCCGACACGCATCTTCCTGCCGAACGATAAGGCCATGGAGCCGGACACGCGAGCGCTTTATCAGGCGTTCGGGCTCAACGACCGCCAAATTCAACTCATCAGCCAGGCCATTCCGAAACGGGACTATTACTATCAGTCTAGAGCAGGCAATCGCATGTTCGATCTCGGTCTCAGTCCCTTTGCTGTCACGGTATGCGGCTCGTCATCGAAGAAAGACCTCAAACTGATTGACGCGGTTCTCGCCCGGCACGGCCAGGAAGGTTTCGGCCGAGCCTTTCTCGCGGCCAAGGGTTTTGCCCCTGAGTTCCTCGACCGCCTTATCCAACCCAACGCACCACAGGAGGCTGCCTATGCGGCGTGATATCTTCTCCGGCGGGGCTCGAGTTGGACTCGCTATTGCCGCTTTCCTGGCCGTCGCAAACCCGGCGCAAGCACAGGGTATTCCGGTTTTCGACGCCAGCTCCTTCGCCCAACTCGAGGCCGGGATCCAGCAGGGCGCGACCGAGATCAGCAATCTTGAACAGCAGCTTCAGGCGCAGCTCAACATGCTCAAGGCGCTACCGAGCACAATAATGCCGGGCGTTGGCAACCTCTCGCAACAGACGGAAAGTCTGATGCAGCAAGTCACACTGATTCAGAACATGGGCGACAGCCTCAAGTCTCAGCTTGAGAGCATGTATCCAACAAATTACGGCAACGCCTCGCCGCAGCAGATCCTGTCGCAGCTCAGCTCGATGCAGTCGGCGACACAGAACGCATATCAAACGTCAATTGCCCTACAGAATCAAGTTGCCGCGAACCAGAGTCAGGCTCAATCGGCTGTTCAGAGTGCAAATGCTGCCTCAATGGCAGCAGCCGGTCCTACCGCTGCAGCTCAAGCCAGCAACCAGCTTCTTGGCGTGATCAGCCAGCAGCTTGCCGACGAGCAAACCTTGCTCATCGCGGATGCGCGGGGACAGGACCAGAGTCAGCTGCAAGATCAGTCCGCAAAGGCTGCGGGAGACGCTCTGTTCAACCAGACATGGCAGCCCAGTACCACGGCTGCGCCACCCGTGCCAAATCCCTGATCGGAGCTAGCGACCGGCTATGACACCAAGATACTGGCTCATTTTTACTGCAGCTCTCGCGGGGTTTGGGCTCATTGTTCTTGCACTTGTTCGTCACACGAACAGCCGACTGCTCGATTCTTTCATTGCTCCTACGTTCAATGCGCCCACTGCAGTTCACAGCGAACCATCGTTCAACGAAATCTGGAAACCTAGCACGACCAAGGCTCCGCCTGTCCCGACCCCCTAGGCCGTCGCGGCACCGAATGGTGCGTCCAGGAGCTAACCTTCAGGGATGAATAAGCCGGTATGACTAACCTTGGAGTCATCAACGACTTCCTTGCTCACTTTCTGAGGGTGATCTCGGGAGGATATACAAATATCCAGCCAGAGGTCGACTGGCTCCTGGGCGTTCTGATTACCCTTACCCTCACGTTGACAGCTCTATTCGCGTGGGTTTGGGCAGACTTCGATCAGGTCATCCGCGGGCTGATATCGCGTATTCTCGTCATAGGATTCTTCGGCTATCTAGCTACGAATTGGCATACGGTTACAACCACCGTCGAGCAGAGTCTCATCGAGCTTGGCCTGAACGCCGGGGCGTCTGGCCTCTCCTTCAGCGCCTTTCTCGCTGATCCGACCAACATCGCGAGAACAGGGTTTAACCTTGTTCTGCGGATGGAGACGACGATTGAGCCGTTGAGCGACGGGATTCTACCGTTTTTCCATAACTTCTTCACGATACTGCTTTACGGAGTGACTAGCTATATCCTTCTGGCTTCCTTCGCGTGGCTATCTCTGGAGGTGTTTGTTGCGATCCTTGAGTTTAGCTTCGTCAATCTTGCAGCACTGATTCTGGTTCCCTGCGCCATTTGGCAGCAGAC
>JASHVY010000015.1 GCA_030044345.1 Acetobacteraceae bacterium
GACGCTGCTCTCCCTGGTCGGGGCGGCGATCGAGGCCGGGCCGCTCGGCCTTTTTCATCCGCTCGTGCTCGGCGGTTTCATGCTTGCGGCTGTCGGGGCCGGAGCGTTCCTGCGGGTTGAGCGCCGAGCGGCGCGTCCGTTCCTGCCACCGGGCTTCTTCCGGCTGGCTTCCTTCCGCGGCTGCTCGCTGATCGGTCTTGTCGTCAACGCCGCGCTCTATGGCGCGCTGTTCGTGATCGGCCTTTGTCTCCAGAGGGTTTTTTCCTTCTCGCCGAGCGAAGCAGGACTGGCGCTCCTCCCCTTCGCGATTGCGCTCGGGCTTGGCAATCTCGCGGCCGCCCGCCTCGCCGGACGTTACGGTGCCCCGGCGACGATGGCTGCCGGGCTGTTGCTTGGGGCGGCCGGCTTCTGGCTGCTGCGTGGGGCGAGCGGGGCGGAGGCCTACACCGCGCTGTTGCCCGGGCTGATCGCCATCCCCGCCGGGATCGGCCTTGTCGTGCCGCTGATGACTTCCGTTCTGCTCGCGAGCGTCTCACCCGGACGGGCGGGCGTGGCGGCCGGCGTGCTCAATACGGTGCGGCAGGCCGGCGGCAGTCTCGGCATTGCGTCTGCCGGCAGCTTTTTCGCTGCCGCCGGCATGGGCGGAATGCGGGCAACCTTCGCAGGTTTCGCCGCACTGCTCGCGATGGCATCGCTCTTCGCCTTTTTTGGCCTGTCGGCAGAAGAAAGTTAGATCGATATGGCTTTGGCGGAATCGGGGTCTCCGGCGCGAAGCAAACCAGGGGTGCCTTGAATCCCCTTGGCAAAACGACGCAAGAGCGGATCGTCGGATTATTCAGGGTTCACTTCGCTCAACCTTTGCCCGCGACGGTCGCTCCTCGCAGGTGCCGCAGGGGTTTGCCGCCCCTGGCGCAGCTTTGCCTCGCCGCGGGGCAGGCGCAGGACGAAGCGCGCGCCGAGCACCGCTCCGTCCGCGTCGCGCCGGTTCTCGGCGCTGATCCGTCCGCCGAAGGTTTCCACGATCTGCCTGCTGATCGAGAGCCCGAGTCCCGAATGCCGGCCGAATTCTTCTCCCTCCGGCCGCTCGGAATAGAAGCGGTCGAAGATGTGCTCGAGCTTGCTCTCGGGGATTCCCGAGCCCTCATCCTCCACCGCCACCTCGATCATGTTGCCGGTGATCCGTCCGGTGAGGCGGATGTGCCCCTCGCGCGGGCTGAAGGAGACGGCATTGCCGATCAGGTTGCGCAACACCTGGACGATCCGTCCTTCCACCCCTTCGACGATGAGGCCGTTCTCAGGCGCTTCCACCACGACATGCGGATCGCCGTTCTGTCGCGTCGTCTCGTGCAGCTCGGCGAGAGTGGAAAGGATTGGCGCCACATCGACCCGCTCCGTCGAGGTGCGCGACATCTCCGCATCGAGCCGGGAGGCTTCCGAAATGTCGCTGATCAGCCGGTCGAGCCGCTCGACATCGTCGGCCATGATGGTGAAGAGCCGCTGCTGCTGCTCGCGATTGGTGATCCGCGGCATCGTCTCGATCGCGCTGCGGATCGATGAAAGCGGATTCTTGATCTCGTGTGCCACATCAGCGGCGAAACGCTCGATCGCGTCGAGCCTTGCCCAGAGCGCGGCGGCGGAATCGGCGAGCGCCCGGGCGAGCGCGCCGATCTCATCCCGCCGCTCGCGCAGGCTCCGTGGCACGGCGCCGGTCCGCCCCCGTCCTTCGCGCATCTTTTCGGCAGCGAGAGCAAGCCTCAGGATCGGCCGGGCGATCGTGCGCGAAAGATAGATCGACATGATCACCGTGAGCGCCAGCGCCAGCGAGAAGAATTCGAGGATGGAGAGCCGGATGGCGAAAAGCGCGTCTACCACCTCCACCGCTTCGCGCGTGAGCAGCATGATGCCGATGAGCTGCCGGCCGCTCATCACCGGCTCGGCGACCGTCACCAAGAGCCGCCCATCCTGGGTCCGGCGAACATAGGGGGGCAGCTCGTCCTTGCTCGCCTCGGAGATCAGCGTCGCCGCGGCTTTGAAATCGGGCGCCCAGTCGAGCCCGCCGGAGCCTGGTCCCCCCTCCACCACCGGGGTCGAGGCGGATTGCGGCAGCAGCGCCTGGAGATGGTCATAGAGCCAGCCGACGATGGTGAGCAGCGGGCCGCGGATCACCGGCGGCGGCAGTGGAGTGGTGACGATGGCTCCTCCAGGGCCCTCCTGCACGCGGCTATCGGTGATGAGCTGGCCATCGGCGGCGTAAAGCCGGGCATCCAGATTCGGGGTCGGTGCGGCGAGCTGATGCAGCAGCGGGCGGCTCAGATCGGGCACCAGCGCCGGCTGGCCGGGCGTCGCCTCCTTGACGGCGCTCTGCTCGAGCGCGGCGGCGAAGACTCGCGCCTGCTGGCGCAGAGCCTGCACTTCGGCGTCGAGGAGGCCGCTCTGATACTGGTCGAGATAGAGGAGTGCGGCGACCAGCAGGACCAGCGGCACCATATTGACGAGGAGGATGCGTTTGAGCAGGGGCGAGCCGCCGCGATGGCGCGGTATGCTTCCCCGCGCGAACAAGCTTGTGCCCGGAGGGGCTCCGCCGCTTTCCGGCATCCTTCTCTCTCGCCGGTCTTCTGGCGCGGTTATGCTTCCTTGTAACGGTAACCGATGCCGTAGAGCGTCTCAATCTGGTTGAACTCGCCGTCCGTGCTCCGGAATTTCTTGCGGATGCGCTTGACGTGGCTATCGATCGTCCGGTCATCCACATAGATGTTCTCGCCATAGGCGGCGTCGATGAGCTGATCGCGGGACTTGACCAGTCCCGGCCGTGCCGCCAGCGCCTTGACAAGCAAGAACTCGGTCACGGTGAGCTGGATATCCTGCCCCTTCCAAAGGCATTGGTGCTTGTTCTCGTCGAGGGCGAGGTCGCCGCGGACCATCACGCCTGTCGGCGCGGCGCCCGATCCCTCGGCCCGGCCGGCCTCGTTGCGCCGCAGCAGCGCCCGGATTCGCTCGATCAGCAGGCGCTGGCTGAAGGGCTTGCGGATATAATCGTCCGCGCCGAGCCGGAGCCCCATCAGCTCGTCCACCTCCTCGTCCTTGCTGGTGAGAAAGATCACCGGCAGGCTGGTGCGCGCGCGCAGCCGCTGAAGAAGCTCCATCCCGTCCATCCTCGGCATTTTGATGTCGAGGACCGCGAGATCGACGGGACGGGCGCTGATCCCCTGCAGCGCGCTTTCTCCGTCCGTATAGGTCCGGACCTGGAATCCTTCCTGTTCGAGCGTCATGGCGACGCTGGTCAGGATGTTGCGGTCGTCATCGACCAGAGCGATGGTGTGTTTCATGTGGCCGTTCCCGACGGGCCCCTTCTCGGCCTGCTCCATGTGGAGCGGGGTGCCATCGCATTGTGGCGCAACCGCGCCGGGAGGGAAACCGAACGATGGCAGATCCGTCTTCCCTGGTTGCCGCCGCCCGCCGGCTGATCCGTCACGCCCGCTCGGGCGTGCTCGCCACGATCCTGCCGGGCGAAGAGGGAGGGGCCCCCTTTGCGAGCCTGGTGACACCGGCGGCTGCTCCTGATCTTTCGCCCCTGCTGCGGCTCTCGCGGCTCGCCCGGCACACGCGGAACCTTGCCGCCGACCCGCGCTGCACGCTTTTCCTTGCCGGGCCGGCGCGTGGCCCCGATCCGCAGACCGCGCCGCGCGTGAGCCTTCTTGGCACGGCGGCACCACTCGCCGACGTGCCAGCCCTCGAGGCGCGCTGGCTGGCCCTTCATCCCTATGCCCAAGCCTATGCGGGGCTTGCAGATTTTTCGCTTTGGCGGATCACCATCACCGAGGCGCATCTGGTCGGCGGCTTCGGCGCGATCACCCGCCTGCAGCCCGCCGACCTCTTTGCCGATCCGGACGCGGTGGCCGCGATTGCCGCCGCGGAAGCCACAATCCTCGCCCATTGCAATACGGATCATGCCGCCGCGCTGAACGCTATTGCCGGGGCGGCCAGTGGGACAACCAGTGGGACAACCAGTGGGACAACCAACGGGGCAGCCAATGGAGCGCCCGGTGAGACGGACGCTGACGAAGCCAACCTCGCCACCCAGCCTTGGCAACTGGTTGGTGTCGATGTCGATGGCTGCGACCTTGCCCGAGGCGATGCCGTGCTCAGGATCGATTTTGCCGCCCCGGTAAGCGGCCCCGAAGACGTGCGGGCAGAACTCGTCCGCCTTGCCCGCACGGCGCGCGAGGCCGTTCGCCCGAATGGTCAGCCCGAATGATCAGCCCGAGTGATCAGGTTGTACGAGCCACGGTGCGTGTCTGTGTGCCCCCGGCGGCCGCGGCGGGTATCTTTGCGCCGTTGCCTTCCGATGCCCCATTGGCCATTGCCGCAACGTCGAACAGGCAGTCAAAGAATTCGTCGTTGATCTTGCGGATCGCGGCCATCGTGCGGTCGAAGCGTTGATGGGCCGCCGACCATTGCGCGCCCACATCCGCCCCGCTGGCAATGACTTCACTGAATGCCTTCGGATCAGCGAGGTTCTCCGCCAAAAGCTGCTGGCTGAGCTCCATTTCGTGCTGCCACACCGAGAGCATGCCTTGCATCAGCCGCGAATTGGCCGCAGTCAATGCCTTCCATCGCTGCTCGGAGCCCGCTGCAAAAGCTGGCCATTGTCCGGTCAGGAATGATGTTTCCTTATCCATCACAGATCCTCCACGCGTTGCGATTGACCATCCTTTCAGATATCCGGCCCGGGTTGCGGCGGCATTGATTTAGGTCAGAGATACCCGGGCACTTTACGCTCTTCCTGTCTGTCATACCTCATGCACGTACCGGCCGGGCGCCGCCTCACCGGCCGGGAAACCGGCGGCTTCATTGCCAAGCGAAGGTGGCATGACCGGATCGCCGGAGCGTTCGCCGAGCCAAGCGACCCATGCCGGCCACCATGAGCCTTCGTGCTGCGCTGCCTGCTCGCACCATTCATCCGGGCCCAGATAGCGCTCACCCGGCATGCTTCTCCGTATCCGAAAATGCCGGCGCGGGTGGCCTGGCTCGCTGACGACGCCGGCATTGTGTCCGCCCGAGGTGAGCACGAAAGTAATATCCCCCGGATTCAACAAATGCAGCTTGTGCACCGAGCGCCAGGGTGCAACATGATCGGTCTCGGTGCCAACAAGAAAAAAAGGCAGGTGAATATCGGCCAGCGCGACTGGCCGCCCATCGACGGGAAATCGTCCTTCCGCGAGATCATTGTCGAGGAAGAGGCGGCGGAGATATTCCGCATGCATCCGATAAGGCATGCGCGTCGCGTCGGCATTCCAGGCCATGAGGTCATTCGGGTGCTCGCGCTCACCAAGGAAATATCCTTTGATGATGCGTGACCAGACGAGATCGTTCGCGCGCAGCATCTGGAATGCCCCAGCCATCTGGCGGCTATCGAGATAACCTTGCTGCCACATCAGATCTTCGAGGAAGGCGAGCTGGCTCTCCGTGACGAAGAGTTGCAGCTCACCAGCCTCGACGAAATCGGTCTGAGCACAGAACATCGTGATGCTCTGCAGCCGGTCATCGTTCTCGCGCGCCATCGCGGCCGCCGCGACGGCGAGCAAGGTGCCGCCGAGGCAGTAGCCGGTGGCGTGGACCTTGCGGTCGCCCATGATGGAAGTGACGGCATCCAGTGCGGCCATCACGCCGAGCCTTCGATAATCGTCGAAGCTGACGTCGCGGTCCTCTTCGGTTGGATTGTGCCACGAGATGCAGAAGACGGTGTAGCCCTGCGCGACGAGGTAGCCGATGAGAGAATTGTATGAAGAAAGATCGAGAATATAGTATTTCATGATCCAGGCCGGAATGATGAGCACCGGCTCGGGCCGCACCAGCGGCGTCTTCGGCGAGTACTGAATCAATTCCATGAGCGTGTTGCGCAGGACCACGCGTCCCGGTGTTGCCGCCACATCCCGGCCCACGGCAAGCGGCAGGCTCGTCCGTCCCGAGAGTGTTTCACTCGCGTCCGCGACCGCGTTGCTAAGCCCGTTGAGGAAGTTCCGGCCCTGGGAACGGACAGTCGCCTCGATCACTTCCGGATTGAGCCAGGGAAGATTGGATGGCGAAGCGGTGTCGAGCACCTGACGGGTCATGAAGGTGACGATACGTTCGGCCGAGGCGTCCACGCCGCGCGTATTCGCCGACGCGTCCGCCCACCATCGCTCGGCACGAAGGAAAGCCTGCGCAAAGGAGCGGAACGGCTCCTGCCGCCAGCCCGGATGGGTGAAGCGGTGATCCGCCGGTCCCGGCACCACTTCGCGCGATTTCTCTCCACTCAACAACTCCATCCATTCGCGCCACGCGTGATGCATGAGCTCGAGCCGCCGCGCCGGCTGATTGGCCAGATGCACCATCCAATCGAGGAAGGAGCCACCGATCGCGATGGGAGAGAGCCCACTTGTCAGCCGTGCCTCCGCGGCGTGCAACATCCGGTCGAATGATTCTTCGACTGGAGCTTCCCCCGGTCCCATCCCGGGCTCCTCCGCGGCCATGGCTGGCAACGGCTTGGTGACCCGGTTTCCGGAGACATATGTCATTATTTTCCTTCTCCCCGACACGGTTCGGACGGGTGTACGAAACGGAGCATATGGGCTGAATAGCCTTTACCTGCGATGGCGCAATGATGACATCGCCGAGACGCTTTCACCGCCACATTGAAAATCAGCCAAGCCCAATATGCCGGATCGCGCCTTGATTTCGATCAAGGTATCCACGCCAAGCGGCCCACAAGATGGATTATAGTCTATTTGTTCGAGGTCTGCAGGAGATTTGCATGAACGCCGCCGACGTGATGACCGCGAACCCGGTCACCGTCCATCCTGATACGAAGCTGGACGAAGCTGTTGCGCTCTTCATCGAGAAACGCATCAGCGGGTTGCCGGTTCTTGACGCGGAAGGCAATCTGGTCGGCATCCTGACCGAGAGTGACCTGCTTCGCCGCGCCGAAACCGGGACCGAGCGCGAGCCGGGCTGGCTCGAGCTGGTCTTTTCCCAGCCACGCCTGGCTCTCGAGTACGTGCATACCCATGGACGAACTGTCGCCGAAGTCATGACGCGTAATGTTGCGGCTGTCACGGCGGATACGCCACTCGCCGTCGTCGTCAGTCTGATGGAGCAGCGCCATGTGCGACGGCTGCCGGTCCTCGATCATCCGGATGGCACGCTTGTCGGCATCATCGCCCGCGCCGATTTGGTCCGCGCACTCGGGCATATCCTTGGCGAGCGACCGGCCCCGCTGGAGAGCGACGAGGCCATCCGCGCGAAAATCCTTGCTGAGGTGGCTGCCCAGCCCTGGGCGCCGTCGCTGCGCAATCTCGCCATCACCGTCTCGGACGGCACCGTGGAGCTCACCGGCATCATCGTGCATGACGAGCAGCGTAAAGCTCTCAATGTCCTCATCGCCGGTGTGCCCGGCGTCAAGGCGGTGCGGGATCAGCTCGTCTGGTGCGATGCGGTGACCGGGGGGCTCATTCCAGACTAGCTTCCCCGAGGGTTGCACGACGCGGAGCGGTTTCGCCATGGTCCGCCATGATGGACAGTTCCGAATCCGAGACCTTGGCGCTCCCGGGCGGCGAGACCCGTGTGCTTTGGCGCCGGAGCAGCCGCGCCCGCCGGATTAGTCTCCGCATCGAGCCGAAAGGTGGCGTGGTGGTCGTGACCCTGCCGCCACGCGCCGGGCGCCGTGCCGGCCTCGCCCTGCTCACCGCCCATGCGGACTGGGTGGCCTCCCATCTCGCTGCCCTGCCCGGGGCCATTGCCTTCGTCCCGGGCGCGCTGGTTCCGATCGGGGGGGTGGAGCAGCCGATCTGCCATGTCCCCGGCGCGCGCCGAGGGGTCTGGCTGGAGGGAGGAGAGATCCGGGTTTCGGGCGATGTCGCGTTCCTGCCCCGGCGGGTGCGCGATTTCCTGCGCGCGGAGGCGAAGCAGCGTCTTTCCGCCCTGGTGGCGGAAAAGGCGGCCTCTCTTGGCGCGACGGTGCGGCGCGTGCGCGTGCGCGACACGCGAAGCCGCTGGGGAAGCTGCGGGGCCGATGGTTCGCTCGCCTTTTCCTGGCGGCTGGTGATGGCGCCCCCCTTCGTGCAGGATTATGTTGCCGCACACGAGGTCGCACATCTTCGCCACATGAACCATGGTCCGCGCTTCTGGGCGCTGGTGCGCAAGCTCAGCCCCCATACCGATGCCGCCATTGCCTGGCTGCGCGAAGAGGGCACCCGTCTCATTCGCATCGGGTAAGGCGCAGACGATGAACCTATCCCGCCTGCTTGCGCGGCGGTTGGCGGCGAAGGGCCCGGTGGGAGTAGGCCTGATCGGGGCGGGAAAATTCGGCTCGATGTTCCTTGCCCAGGTGCCGAGCACGAAGGGGCTCGCGGTTGCCGGCATTGCCGATCTCTTGCCCGAGCGCGCGCAGGCCGCCTGCCGCGCCGTGGGTTGGGACGAGGCGCGGATCGAAGCGACGCCGATCACCGAGGATGCGAAGGCTTTGATCGGCCGCCCCGAGGTCGAGGTGGTGGTCGAGGCGACCGGCCATCCGGCGGCCGGCATCGCCCATGCCCGCGCGGCGATCGCTGCCGGCAAACATATCGTGATGGTGAATGTGGAGGCGGATGCGCTGGCGGGCCCTTTGCTCGCGCGCGAGGCCGAGGCGGCGGGCGTGGTCTATTCCCTCGCCTATGGCGATCAGCCGGCGCTGATCTGCGAGCTGGTGGATTGGGCGCGCGCCGCGGGATTCCCCGTGCTCGCCGCCGGCAAGGGCACGAAATATCTCCCCGCCTATCATGCCTCCACGCCCGAAACGGTCTGGGATCATTACGGGCTCACTCCCGAGCAGGCGGCGCGGGGCGGGATGAACCCGAAAATGTTCAATTCCTTTCTCGATGGCACGAAATCGGCGATCGAGATGGCTGCGGTCGCCAATGCGACCGGGCTTGCCGCACGGGCCGAGGGACTGGGGTTTCCCCCTGCCGCCGCGCCGGAGCTCGCTTCCGTGCTGGGTGGCGCCGAAGGGGTGGTCGAGGTCGTTTCCAGCCTGCATCGCAATGGCGAGCCGGTCGCGAACAATCTCCGCTGGGGCGTCTATGTCGTCTTCGCCGCGCCCAATGCCTATACCGCGCGCTGCTTCGGCGAATATGGGATCAGCACCGATGCGAGCGGCACCCGTGCCGCGCTTTGGCGTCCTTTCCACCTGATCGGGCTCGAGCTCGGCATTTCGGTGCTCTCCGCTGTTTTGCGCGCGGAACCGACGGGAGCGCCCGAGGCTTTCCGCGCCGATGTCGTCGCGACCGCCAAGCGCGATCTTGCCGCCGGCGCGTTGCTCGATGGCGAAGGCGGTGCGATGGTTTGGGGCCGGCTCATGCCTGCCGCCGCGAGCCTGGCCCTGGGCGGGTTGCCGATCGGGCTTTCCGGTGGCGTACGTCTATGTCGTCCCGTAGCGGCCGGCCAGCCTCTCACCTGGAATGACGTGAGTCTCGATTCCGCAGACGAGACCTATCGTTACCGCCGCCGCATGGAGGCGAGCTGCGCCGCGTGAGTGCCTTGCTTGGAGGAACATCCCTTGTCCGCTGAATCCCGATCGGACGAAGCGGCAAACAAAGGAAATGAGACGCGCGCGTGGCTCGAAGCGGTCGCCCGATCGGTGGACGATGCGATCGTTGGCAAGGACCTCAATGGCATCGTGACCTTCTGGAACAAGGCGGCAGAGGCTTTGTTCGGTTACGCTGCCGAGGAAATTATCGGCGCGCCGATCCTCCGCATCATTCCACCCGATCGGGTTGACGAGGAAGAGGCGATTCTGGAACGCCTTCGCGGAGGCGAGTCGCTCACCCGTTTCGAGACGCAGCGGCAGCGCAAGGACGGCAGGGTTATTCCGGTTGCGCTCACCACCTCGCTGATCCGCGATGAGCAGGACCGGATCATCGGGGTATGCAAGGTGGTTCGCGACCTTACCGAGACCAAGCGAGCGCACCAGGAGCTCGCGCAGCAGGAGGCCTTGCTCCGATCGATCCTCGAGACCGTGCCCGATGCTCTGGTCGTAATCGATGAACACGGCCGGATCCAGTCCTTCAACAGCGCAGCCGAACGGTTGTTTGGCTGGGCGGCAGACGAGATTTTCGGCCGGAATGTGAGCATCCTGATGCCGTCTCCCTACCGCGAGGAGCACGATGCCTATCTCACGCGTTATCTGACGACAGGCGAACGCCGGATCATCGGCATCGGCCGGATCGTCGCCGGCCAGCGACGCGATGGCAGCATCTTTCCGATGGAGCTTTCCGTGGGCGAGGTTATGCTGCCTGGAGCGCGCCTTTTTACGGGGTTTGTGCGCGATCTGACCGAGCGCCAGCAGCGCGAGCGCCGGCTCGGGGAATTGCAGTCGGAGCTGGTTCACGTCTCGCGCCTTTCCGAGCTCGGCCAGATGGTCTCGGCACTCGCCCACGAGGTGAACCAGCCGCTCACCGCAATGGCCAATTATCTGAGCGGGGCGCGTCGCCTTTTCGCGGCGGGCAATGAGGAAGGCGGGCTTGCGGCGATGGAACGGGTGGCCGAGCAATCCGAGCGGGCGCGGCAGATTATCGCCCGGCTGCGCGACTTCGTACGCAAGCAGGAGACGGAACGGCGGGTTGAAAATCTGGCAAAGACTGTCGAGGAGGCGAGCGCGCTCGCTTTGGTGGGCGCCGGCTCGAGCGTGCGGCTCGAAATTCGCATCGCCGGGGATGCAACCGAGGCCTTCATCGACAAGGTTCAGATCCAGCAGGTGCTGTTCAACCTGATGCGCAATGCCGTGGAGGCGATGGCGGGCATGGAGCGGCGCGAGCTTACGATCATCACGAACCGCGCTGGAGACAAGATCGTGATCCGTGTCACCGATACGGGGCCTGGCTTGCCCGAGCCGGTGCGCGCCCGGCTCTTTCAGCCTTTCGTGACGACCAAGCCGAATGGAATGGGGGTTGGCCTTTCGGTTTGCCGGACGATCGTCGAAGCGCATGGCGGGGAGCTGCAGGCCGAGGATCGGGAAGGTGGCGGAACCGTCTTCTCCTTCACCCTCCCTCCATCCCCGGGGAGTGGGGTCTGATCTGCATCAATGCGGGCGGCCAGTGCCCGCGGCATTCTTTCAAACTGTGAAATCTGTAACGGCCATCCCGGGTCGCCGGACCAGTTCTGGGCGTTGAAAACAATGGTGAAACCCGACAAGGGCCCGGTGGCGATCATTGACGATGATCCCGCGGTGCTCGACTCGCTGAAGTTCCTGCTCGAGCTGGCCGGCCATCTGGTGAGCACCTATGGTTCGGCCGCGGAGTTTCTTCGCGATCACGCGGCGCAGCCTGCCTGCCTGATCCTCGATCATCATATGCCGCAGATGACCGGCCTCGATCTTGCCGCGCGGCTCAGAAGCGCGGGGACGGCCATTCCCGTGCTGCTGATCACCGGCTCGCCTTCGTCCGCGATCCGCGCGCGGGCCGCCGCGCTCGGGGTTGAGAAAGTGCTGGAGAAACCACCGGGGGAGGAGGATTTGTTGCGCTTCGTCAGGACCTATTGTTGAGAGGGATTGAGATGCCAACGAAAAAAGAAGACGCGCATGAGCGGAAGATCAGGGCGCGGGCATTGCGGCTCTGGCGTGCCGAAGGCGCGCCCAAGGGACGCGAGGCAGATTATCTCGAACGGGCCCGCGAGCTGCAGGCGATCGACGACAATCCTCCAGTGGGGCAGCTTCCGAACCCGATGACGCAACACCATGGGGAGGTTCCGGTTGCGGAAACGATCGATGAGGCGGCGATCGAGGAAAATCTCGGCGAGTTTCCGACAAGCCTTACCGATCAGGGCGACCGCAAGCCCACCCCGATGACGCGCGAGAAAGAGCACCGCGTGCTTCGGGAAGAAGAG
>JASHVY010000175.1 GCA_030044345.1 Acetobacteraceae bacterium
CGCCTCATAACAAGATCGAATCAATACGCCCGCGAGCCGTCAAGCCCACCGGACCGTTTCTAGATCAATATGGCTTCTGGTGGATCGGGGCACCCCGCGAACAAGTTCGCGGGGTGCCCGGCGCGAAGCGATCCACCAAAGCCCAAGAGGAAGACATAAAATTGATCGAGAAATTAAAGCAAGAGCGTGATGACCTAAAATCATCACGCTCTATGAAAGCCGGCACGGGAGCGCGATCGCTGAAGGCGGCCTCACCGAGGGCGTGAATCCCGCAGGAAAACAAATGGCGAGAGGGGGATGGATGAGAGGGAGCGAACGCATCCCGCTCTCATGGAGGCGTGGGCTACTCGCGGGCTACTGGGCGGTGGTGGTCGTGACACCGTTGACGGTGGTCGTGCTGGTCGTCACGCCATTGATGCTGGTGTTGCTCTGCGTGACGCCATTTCCGATCGTCGTGGTCTGGGTGATCACGCCATTGGCGCCATTTATGCTGGTTGCGGACCCCGTCGCCTGCGGGCCGGTGCCGCTCTCCACCGGGGCGTTCGCGCAAGGGGCGGCGGCGCAGCGCCGCGCTCCGGCAAGAACAGGCCCTTGGGGTGCGAGGGAAGCTGCCGCGATGATCGCCGCCACCGCAAATCTCTCGATCCTCTTCATCCTCTCATCGTCCATTCCTGGGCTGCCCGGCGTTCTCGCGGATCGATCCGGCCGCCGCTTCCGGGACGGGGACGAGGTGCAGCTCGTGCTGCAGCGTGGTCAGGCCCGCCCCACCGGCCATGTGGAACATAAGGTTCTCGAGGGTCAGCTCCGCGCGCGGGGCGTCGAGCTCCACCTCGCCGCGCGCCAGCACCACGAAGTGATCGCCGACCATATAGGCATGATGGGGATTGTGGGTGATGAAGATCACGCCGATTCCCTGCTCGCGTGCCGCGGCGACGATATAGCGAAGCACGATGCCCGATTGCATGACCCCGAGCGCCGCGGTCGGCTCGTCGAGGATCAGCACCCGGGCGCCGAAATGGATCGCGCGGGCGATCGCCACCACCTGGCGCTGGCCCCCCGAAAGCGTGCCCACCGGCTGGTCGAGATCGGGCAGGTCGATGCCCATGCGGTGGAGTTCCGCGTCGGTCTTCTCCCACATCGCGCGAACGTCGAGGCGGCGGAGCGGTCCCGATCCCTTCAGGATTTCCGAGCCGAGGAAGAAGTTCCGCCACACCGGCAGCAGCGGAACCAGCGCCAGGGTCTGGTAGACGGCGGCGATCCCACGATCGAGCGCCTCGCGCGGGGAGTTGAACCGAACCGGCCCTCCATCCACCGTGTACGTGCCCTGGTCATGGCGGATCAACCCGGCGATGATGCTGATGAGCGTCGACTTGCCGGCGCCATTGTCGCCGAGAACGCAGGTCACCTCTCCCCCGCGCACCGAAAGGCTCACGCCTTGCAGGGCGGTGATGATGCCATAGCTCTTGCCGACATTGTCGAGCGCGATGATCGGGGCGGAGCGATCCGTCATGTCACCTTCCCATGCTCGCGCGCGCACGGATCCAGGTATTGACGATCGTCGCCACCAGCAAGGTTGCGCCAACGAAATACATGAACCAGTCGGGGTCCCAGTCGGCGTAGATCACCCCCTCCGTCGTCATGCCGAAAATGAAGGCCCCCAGGGCCGAGCCGACGGCCGAGCCATAGCCGCCGGTCAGCAGGCAGCCCCCGACCACCGAGGCCGCGATATAGAGCAGCTCATTGCCCACGCCTGCGCCGGACTGCACCGTGTCATAGGCGAACAACATGTGCATGCCGAGGAACCAGACCGAGAATCCGACCACCATGAAAAGGGCGACCTTCATCCGCCTGACCGGCACGCCGACCGCCCGCGCGCTTTCGCCCTGCCCGCCGATGGCGAAGATCCAGTTGCCGATATGTGTGCGCAGCAGGACCCAGGTCGCGATAAGGACGAAGACGATCCAGTAGAGGATGGCGATGCTCACCGTGACGCCGCCGATATGCGCGCTCGAGGCGAACACCGCATGCGCCGAGGCGAAGCCCGGCATGGTGCTGATATCACCGGTGGCGACATTGCCGGTCACGAGCTTGGTGATGGCGATGTTCAGCCCCTGAAGCATGAGGAAGGTCGAGAGAGTGACGAGGAAGCTGTGCAGGCCGGTGCGGATCAGGAAGAAGCCGTTGAGCATTCCGATCCCGAGCGAGATCAGCAGGGCGAAGAAAACGCCGATCCAGACATTGCCCGCAATTTCGGTCGCGAACATCGAAGCGGCGAGCGCGGAAGTGGTGACGGCGACCCCGGCGGTGAGGTCGAACTCCCCGCCGATCATCAGGAGCGACACGCCCACCGACGGGATTCCGATGGTGGCGGACTGATAAAGAACGGTCGTGAAGGCCGAAAACTGGCGGAAGGGCGGGGCAACGATGAAGAAGAGGAGAAAAACGAGGATTGCGCCCCCGAGCGCGCCCGCCTCCGGCCGCTTGAGCACCCTCTTCCACGCTGCCTGATGCGCCTTGCGGCGCTCGGCGCGACGCGGCTCGATCTCTTTCACGAGCGCGCTCATTGTTCCTCCCTCGGCATCAGGCCGGCCGGCAGGCGATGCCGGCCGGCCGCGCATGCTTCAGCCTATCGTGTGCCCCGCTCGGCGAACTTGGCCACCTCGTCCACATTGTCCTTGGTCACGAAGGTCGGCCCGGTCAGCACAGGACCGCCACCGCCGACGACATCGCCGTTGTACTGATAGAGCCACAAGAGATCGATCGCCTCATAGCCCTCGACGAAGGGCTGCTGATCGATCGCCCATTGCAGCTTCCCCTCCTGGATGAGCTTGACCGCGGTCGGGCTCATATCGAACGTCCCCACCTTGGCCTGGCTGCCGGCCATGCCGACCGCGGTGAGCGCGACCGGCGCGAAAGGCGCACCCAGCGTCACGACGTAATCGATGTCATGATTCTGCTGAAGCTTGGCGACGATTCGCGACTGGGCGCTCGCCATGTCGTAGCCATTGACATAGAGCACGACGAGACTGCCGTGAAAGGTCTTCTTGATGCCGTCGCAACGCGCCTCGAGCTGCACCGCGCCCTGCTGCTGATCGACGCAGATGGCGCTCTTGGCCCCTTCGGTGTTGAGCCGATCACCCACGGCCTCGCCGGCGATCGTCTCGTCCTGGCCGACATACATGAGAAGGCCGTTCTGCTTCCAGTTGTCGCCGCCGGCATTGAACCCGAGAACCGGGATGCCGGCCTTCTGCGCCTGTTTCACGGCTGGGGCCTCGGCATCGGGAAAGGCGAGCGTCAGCGCAATGCCGTCGACATGCTGCTCGATCACGTTGGTGATGAGCTGGGCCTCTCCCGAAGCGGCCGGGTTGGCGAGATAGATCAGCTTGACATTGTCCTTCGCCGCGGCTGCCTCGGCGCCCTTGCGGATGATGTCCCAAAAAGTATCACCCGGCTGGGCATGCGTGATCATCGCGAACGTATAGTGTGGCAGCTCTGCCGCCGAGCTCTCGTTCGGGCTTAGCCAGGTGGCCGCGGCCAGCGCGACGGCGCCCGCCATGCCCAACGCCGTTCTCTTCCCGATGCGGGTCATCTTGCTTCTCCTCCCCTGCTCGCGCCGCGCCAGACAAGGATCGCGGCTGCCTTGTTCACTTGCCAAAGCGTGATGACCGGAGATGGACTCACCACCGGTCATCACGCGAGAAAACAAATGGCTAGGGCGGGAGCCGCGCGCGAGCGAAGCATCCCACTCTAGCAACGGCGAAAAAGCGCCCGAAGGGCGATCGAGTCAAGCGCCCATCGGGGGGCGTGAGGCGGGGCCGCAAGGGGCCGCCACGACGGCATTCCTTCGCCGCTGCGGCCTCTCTTTGCGCGTGCTGCGGTCAGGTCACCCGGTCTTGGGATATTCCGCCGGAAGCCATAGAAA
>JASHVY010000176.1 GCA_030044345.1 Acetobacteraceae bacterium
GGGGCCATGAGATATCCGCCACCACTCTCTCTCCTTCGTTGAATGAAACGCCGGGGCGTCGCCAAAATGGGCGAATGGCCTTACGCCTCGATTTCAACGAAACGAAACCGCGTGACGGCTGTAACGGAGATCAGTACGGATTCGACGAAATCCCGGAAATTACCGGGATTTGTTGTTTATCGAACATCCCTGGCAGGTCAATGACTCGAGCCCGCACATTCGGCGATCACGCGCTATGGGCGGGCTCTCGGGTCCTCACCCGCGGCGACGATCTGTGGGGAATCTTGTCCAGAGCCTGCGAGAGCGCGCGCGAGCGCCGCGGCCATTTCGGCAGGCACGAAGGGCTGGCTCACCACTTCGAACGAGCCGGCGCTCAACAATGTTTCGGCATCGACCTGCTCGACGGATCCCATGGCCACGACCACCGGCAGGCCCGGCAGGATTCGATGCAATTCTGTTACGAATGCGGTGGCCTCCCCTGCCGGGACCAGGCGGCCGACCACGGCGGCGGAGAAACGTTCGGGTGCCATCCGGCAGGATGCCAGCGCGTCATCGGCGCGGGTGAAGCCAACCGGCTCATAGCCCAGCACGGCCAGGATTTCCTCATCCCGCAGCAATTGCGTGCGATTGTCGTTGACCACCAGAACCGTCTCGCCGTGCCCACGCTGAAGCTGCCGTGTTTCTCCTGCCAGAGCCGATTCGGGCGCGGCGACGCATGGAAGCCAGGCTTCGAAGCGGCTGCCCTGCCGCTGCGCGCTCTGGACGTTCATGGCACCACCGTACTCACGGACGACCTCGCGCACGGTCGTGAGGCCGAGGCCGTTCCCATTCGCGCGTGTGGTGACAAAGGGCTCGAATATCCGCCCGAGCGTCGCGTCATCGATGCCGGGGCCGCTGTCGGCAACAGAGATGCACACATATCGTCCCGGCCGGAGATATCCGTGGCTGAGGGAGCGCCCCTCGGGGAGTTCGTGCACCTCCGTCTCCACCACGATGTCTCCGTGGCCATTCATGGCCTGGGCGGCATTGGTGCAGAGGTTGAAGATCAATTGCTGCAACTGGACGGGTTCGGCGAGAACGACGGCCTCCTGCGGCGTTTCGTGAATGATGAGGGCGGTCCCGGGCGGCAGGGAGGCATGCAGAAGCGATACCGCCTCCGTCACCGCGGCGCCGACACTGACCGGCTCGCGATGCACGTCGCGGCGCCGGCCGAAAGTGAGGATCTGGCCGACAAGCTCGCGGGCTCTTTGTCCGGCGCGGCGAATTTCCTCGAAATTGCGGGCAATTCGGCCATCGGGGGGAGATTGCGCTTCCGCCATTTCGGCATAGCCGAGGATCGCGCCGATGATATTGTTGAAATTGTGCGCGACCCCGCTTGCGAGCGCGCCGATGATCTCCATTCGGCGGGCCTGCTGCAATCGCGTTTCCAGGAGCTCCTTGTCCTGCTCGATCATTTGCCGCCGGAAGGCATTGAGGACGGTATCGAGCGCCATCCGCAGCAGGCTGAGCTCGCCGGCGGGATTGACGCGATAGGCGTGTCGCAGCGCGTCGAATCCGAGGAGCGCACGGGAACCATCCTGATCCAGGCTCCAGGCGCAGGCCCAGCCTTTCAGCCCGAATCGTTCGCAGAGATCCCTGTCCGGGCCGCGTGGAAGCCGCGTCACGGCCGAGACGTGGATAACGCCTTCCGTGACCGGATTGAACCGCGTCGCGAGCGCGGGGGCCTGTTCCGGCCAGCCGGCCGGGAAGCTCATTCCCGGCCTGGACCATACGACCATCCTCGCCGGAGAGTCGGAAAGCAAAAAGTAGGAACGGTCGGAGCCGAGAAACTCGGCCATGTCGCCGAGCGTCCGCTCGACTGCGGCATCGAAATCATGATGCCCTGCCTGAAGAATATGCATCGAAGCCGCGATGATCGCGTGCTCGAACGCGGCCCGGCGCCGGAGCATCGCAGCCCGCATCCGAAGCTGCAGGCCGAGATAGAGCAAAAGGGCAACCAGAAGCAGGGATATGAGGTAGAGCACGGAGCGAAAACGATGAGCCGTCACCCGCGAAGCGGCTTCGTGGCCCAGAATCAGGCTGCGGACGTCATCCTCATCCTGCCTTGGTGGAAGGAGAGCCAGGGTTCGCAGGAGGTTGTCGGTCTCGGGCAGAATGTGGTGCAGCAATCGTCCATGCGCCAGCAATGCCTGCACCTTGCCGGCATTGTCCGCCGGCGGAAATTGGCCTGCGAATTCGTCGAGCTGTACTTTCACCTCATCTGCCGTTGCCGGCGAAGTGTCCAGCGTGAATCGCAGCATCGCGGCGGCAAGCCGGCTGACGGCCGGAGCCAGGCGTCCGGTGCGGTCAGCGTCTCCCAGCTCGCTGCTGAACAGCCCGAAATAAGCGAGCGAGTTCTGCAGCAGGGCGTTGTAGGACTTGAATTGCTCGACCAGCCGCTCTTCCCCTGCAACCGATGCCGCAACACGGTCGATGGCGGCCATCGTATCGGGATCGGCGGCGTTCGTTTGACGAAGCTGCTCGAGCGAGCTGTCCAGCACATCGGCTTCGCGAACCAGAGGATCGTAGTTCCGCAAGATGCCGATGCGCGCCGCAAGGACGTCGCGATGCAGCGCATTCTCCGCTTTCGTGAACTGTTCGAGCGCGGCAAGGGCGTGATCGTACTGCCCGGCATCGATATTGACGGCGTGCAGAGCGAGCCAGGTGAGCAGCGCCACCAGGAGCGGAATCCCGATCAGGACCGGAGGCAGCTTCATGGGGACGGAGCGACCAGGGGCGCACCGTCGTAAGTTCCCGTCAGCGTCTTGAGGAAGGCGACGATCGCTTCGACCTGCTGATCCGTGAGTGTCCGGTCGAGCTGGGCACGGGCCATCTTTCGCACGGCATCGGGGAGTGTCGCTGCGCTGCCATCCTGGAAATAGGGCGCCATCACGGCGACGTTGCGCAGGCTGGGGACGACCACAAGCTTCGGTTTCGTCGCGGCGAGGGGATGGAAAATGCCGTGCCGCTCGAACAGATTGCCGCCGACATTGACGCCCTGATGACAGGAGATGCAGCCGAACGACTTGAAAAGCTGATATCCGTGCAGCTCTTCGCCCGAGAGCGCGGATTCGTCGCCTTCGAGCCAGTGATCGAAACGGCTGCCCGGCGTCAGCAAGGATCGTTCATAGGTGGCAATGGCATTGAGCAGGCTGGCGCGGTCCGGCGCGTGTCCATAGGCCGTCCAAAATTGACGAACCATCCCGGGGTCGCGGTTCAGCTTGCTCAGAACCCCGGTGATGCTCGTGCCCATGGTTGCGGGATCATCCAATGAGGCTTCGGCCTGGTCTTCGAGCGTTCGATAGCGGCCTTCCCAGCCGAGGCGAAAATTGAGAGCGGCATTGAAGACCGTGGTCGTATGGAGCGGGAGCGGCGATCCGTCGGGCGCTTTGTCCAATTTGTTGCCGGTCGCGCCGTTGGTGCTGGTGTCATGGCAGGAGAGGCAGGCGCGTTTGTTGTTGCCCGAGAGATGGGGATCGTCGAACAGTTCCTTCCCGAGCGCCACCTTCCGCGGATCGGCGGCCGGTGGCGGAGGAATCGGCGTGATCGGTTCCGAAGCGGCGCTCGCCGGCAGCCCGGGCGCGGGAGGCTCATGCGCCTGCGCGGCTGCCCCCGTCGCTGCCCCCATGGTCGCCCCGGTGGCCGCCAATACCGCGGCGAGAACGAGCCATCCGGTGCGACGACGCAATCTTGGACCGCGCGTGTCAGCTTTCACGAAAGCCGGCACAAGCCGGCTCCGGGCGCGGAACGGCCCATGGATGAGCCCATGGACAGAATTGTCTCGTCGGCCCGCGACGATCGCAAATGGGCGCGCAGATAGGCGCAGGATAACCTCGTTCCGAGCGGCATCGGCCTCTCCCGAAGTTTCTTGGCCGGGAAGATCGTGTGGCACAGCTATTGCAGCAAGGCGCCAGTATCAGAAAGTGAGGTTACCGTTGTAACCCCGCGGATCACCGGCCCGATCCCCGGAAGGCGCCTCGCATGAGTGCCAATGCCGAAAACGACGGCGGTTTGCGCGCCATTCGGCATGAAGGCGTCAGATCGGCTCTACGGGCAGAACAAACACATAGCCGACCCCGCGCTCGGTCTGAATGATTCGCGGCATGCTCGGGTCCGGTTCGAGTTTCCGCCGCAGCCGAAGGACCTGAACATCGATGCTGCGGTCAAACACATCTTCATGCACGCGGGTCGCCTGCAGAAGATGTTCGCGGCTCAGCGGCCGCTGGGGGGCTTCGAGGAAGGCGATCAGCAAAGCATATTCGCCCTTCGTCAGCGTTACCGGCACGCCGGCGGGATCGGTGAGGTGGCGGGACCGCCGGTCGAGCCGCCAGCCACCAAACTGCCATCCGCCGGCTTCCGTGCGACGAGGCGAGATTGCACGGACAGCTTCCTGCCGACGCAGCACTGCACGCACCCGCGCGAGCAGTTCCCGAAGGCTGAAGGGCTTGGTCAGATAGTCATCGGCTCCAAGCTCCAGCCCGACGACGCGGTCGATTTCATCGCAACGATGCCCGCTGGCAATGATCACCGGGACCTCGGAGCGCGAACGGATCTCGCGGAGCAGGTCGAGCCCGTCATCCTGCCCCAGCCTGAGGTCGAGAATCACGAGACTGGGCTCGGAGATCGCGAACTGCTTCATGAGATCCTGCCTTCCATAGGCAGGAATGGTGCGCATATTGTGTTCTTCGAGGTAATTCTCGACCATGTGCTGGATGGTCGGGTCGTCATCGACCAGGAGGACGCGCGGCTGCGGAGCGATCCCGATGCTCGCATTGCCGCACCATGGCGCCAGCGGCTCGCTGGTCGCCTCTGTGCGAAACTGGATGGCTTTGTTGGCACTCATCATGGCAGCGACCTATTTTTAGAATCCGGAGCGCGCAGACATGACGCCGATGCGTGGGAAAGCGCTGCCCCTCGGCGATGGGCTTGGTCGCACGGCGCACACCGATCCGCATGTGACTGCCGCCACAAAGAGAGCACAGCCGGAGGCGATGAAGATCTGGAAAGCCGAGGCATTCGCCCCGCTTTTGGGGCGCGGCAAAGAGTCGCGGCCCGCTGCGGGCGGAGGAACGGCAGAACCGCTCTCGCTGCCGCGCCGCGCGGCCATCCGGCCGCACGCAGCTTGCCTGCCCTCGGCAGCGCTATTGATTTCGGCCTCTTGAGCACCATC
>JASHVY010000016.1 GCA_030044345.1 Acetobacteraceae bacterium
CACCTGGAAAGGGTCCATACTCACCAAGGATTTCTGCGGCTGATCGGTTCATAAGTTCCATCCTAGCTGCCTGGCAGTAGAACGGGGAGTAACAAGGTCGTCGTGGATCCCGGCATCGGTGGGGTCATCCAACGACGCGCCCGCCCGCGACCAAACGACTGCACCTTGCCTGCCGCCGCGAGCGAGTCGAGTGCTCGTTGCACGGTGCGCTGGCTGGCGCCAAGTGCAAGCGCGAGGGCCGAGCTCGACCATGACTCACCGTCCACGAGGAAGGCGAGCACCGCGGCATGCGGCTCTTCGACGGGCGGGGCCAGCACGACGAGCGCGCCTGCGTGGCGCGGCGCCAGCGCGAAGCCCCGCTTCGTTGCGCTCACATCCGCAAGCGGCAGAAGTGCCACGCGGAGCCGCCCGACCTCAACCCGCAAGCGCGCCCGGTGCGATTCATCGGCGTGCCTCGCCCGGAAGGCGCATGCGATGAGCGTGCTCCGCGGCACGTCGGCAGGCCAGGCCTCGGCCAGCGCGCGGGCAAGCGCGAACAGCACCGGGCGAGTCGCGAGCGAGACCACTGTGCGTGAGTCGCGCACGACATGACGGCACGCATCCGCGACGAGCGCACCTGACGCCAGCAACGCTTCAACCTCCTCGAGCAGGAGGAGTCGCTCCTCGCCACGCGCAATCAGGCGCGCTGCCGGCGTGTCCAGGGCGAGGGACACGCTGTCGATCTCCGCCGTCAGCGCAGGAATACCTGTATGGCGCGCAGCGCGCTCGGCCCGAGCGAGTGCGGCACGCGCCGCCTTCGTCTGCAGGCGCCGGATCGCGATTCCCGCAACGACCAGTTCGTGCGCGGCCCTCAGCGCGGGTGGGAAGGGTGCAGGGTCGAGCTCAGAGAGCCTACGCTCAGCCTCATCAAGGTGCCCGATCAGGAGGAGGCGCCGAACCTCGAGAGATCGCGCGTGCGCGCCATTCACCCGGTCGCCGTGCTCTTCAAGCGTGGCGCGCGCCGCGTCGAGCACCTTCGCAGGCCAGCCCAGGTCGCGCGAGACGAGCGCGATCTCAGCCTCGGCGACGAGGCACCGTGCACGGGCCACGGCCTCTTTCGGACCGAAGGCGCGCGCAGCGCTTCGCAGGAGAGATTTCGCCCGAATGAGGTCGCCGAGCTGTGCCATCGCAATGCCTCGAAGCGCGAGCGCAGGCGCGTCATCGCGCAGGGCGATCTGGTTCAGTGCTCCGATTGGATCACCTGTGGCGAGTGCACAGGCGGCGGCCGTGATCAGCGAGTCCATCGGAATCCCGCCACACTTGTCACTCCCGCCGGTTCAGGCTCCGGCGCTACCTCTGCTTCGAGAAAGGCAACCGCCGGAAGGATAAACCGAAGATGCCCGATATTCTGCACAAGGTTGGATTCAAGTCGTCGTCCCTGGATGACGTCTACAGGGCATTGACCACGGTGGAAGGTCTTTCCGGATGGTGGACGATAGACACGCACGGGGAAAGCAAAGTCGGCGGCGTGCTTCGATTCCGCTTTGGCACCGGTGGTTTCGACATGAAGGTGCTCGAGCTTCATCCTGTCAAGCGCGTGCTGTGGCAGGTGATCGACGGACCTGAGGAATGGATCGGCACGAAGATAAGCTTCGCGCTCGATCGGCAAGGCGAATGGACCATCCTTCTCTTCAAGCACGAAGGTTGGAAGGAGCCCGTGGAGTTCATGCACCATTGCAGCACCAAGTGGGCAGTCTTTCTGCTGAGCCTGAAGTCGCTTCTCGAAACCGGCAAAGGCGCTCCCTGGCCGAACGAGATCAAGCTCGACGCCTGGGAATAATCTGCGCCGGTCGGAATTAGAGCCGAAATTAGAATCGAAAGCGAAGGAGAGAGACGATGACGACACATATTACCGGAACGCGTGAAGAGTGGCTGGCGGCACGGCTCGATCTGCTCGCGGCGGAGAAGGCGCTCACGCGGCAGAGCGACGCGCTGGCAGAGCGGCGGCAGGCGCTGCCATGGGTCCGGATCGACAAACCATATCGGTTCGAGACCGACGAAGGGAGCGCCTCGCTCGCTGACCTTTTCCAAGGCCGCTCGCAGCTTCTCGTCTATCATTTCATGTTCGGACCAGACTACAAAGCGGGGTGTGCGTCCTGCTCCGCGATCGCGGACGGCTTCAACGGCATCGCGGTTCACCTCGCCAACCATGACGTGATGTTCTGGGCGATTTCGCGGGCGTCGCTCCCGACGCTGCAGGCGTTCAAGCGGCGGATGGGCTGGACATTTCCCTGGGCATCCTCGCTCGGCAGCGACTTCAATTTCGACTTCAACGTCTCGATCACCGAGGACCAGCAGCGCGCGGGAGGCAGCGAATACAATTACCAACGTGGCGGCCACGCAATGGTCGCGGCAACGCCTCCGGAGCCCGTCCTCCAGAACGCGGCCATGGCCGGTGCCGAAGCGGCCAACTACGTGCGCGAGAGGCCCGGCATGAGCGCCTTCGCGCTCGAGGATGGGGTCGCCTACCACAGCTATTCCGCCTATGCGCGCGGACTGGACGGGCTCTGGGGCATGTACCAGTGGCTGGACCGTGCCCCCAGGGGGCGCAACGAGAAGGGCGTGTGGTTGCGCCACCACGACAGGTACGACCAGCGCTGAGCGAGAGCGTGGGCAAGAGCGCCGGTGACGCAACCGGAGACGGGAGAGATCACGGCCATGATTTCCGAGCGAGCTTCGGAGCGCGCCTTCCTCGGCGTCTCGGCGGTGCTCTTCGCCGCCAGCGCGATGGTGACGACCCTCTGGTGCGCATCCGGCTCGGCGATGGACGAGATGCGGATGCCCGGCGGCTGGGCGATGTCGATGGCATGGATGCGGACGCCCGGACAGACCTGGCCCGGCGCCGCTTCATCGTTCCTCGGCATGTGGGTCGTGATGATGGTGGCAATGATGCTGCCATCCTTGATCCCGACACTGTGGCGCTACCGCCAGGCGATCTGCAGGCCAAGCGAGGCGCGCCTCGCCTGGCTGACCGCGCTCGTCGGCCTGGGATACTTCCTCGTCTGGACCATGTTCGGAATGGCCGCCTTCCCGCTGGGCGCGGCATTGGCAGCGCTCGAGATGCAGCAGCCGGCGCTCGCACGTGGCGTTCCGATCGCGGCCGGCGCGGTCGTAATGATCGCGGGCGTACTCCAGTTCACCGCGTGGAAGGCGCATCACCTCGCGCGCTGCCGGGAGGCACCAGGGCGCGGCCGTACGTTTCCGGCTGACGCCGGTGCAGCCTGGCGACACGGCCTCAGCCTCGGTCTCCACTGCTGCCATTGCTGCGCCAATCTGACGGCGACCCTTCTCGTCATCGGGATCATGAACCCCCGTGCCATGGCTGTCGTGGGGGCTGCCATCACCGTCGAACGTCTCGCACCAGCCGGTGAGCGCATCGCGCAAGCCCGGAGCCCTGCGCAACGGCGCCCCCTTCAA
>JASHVY010000017.1 GCA_030044345.1 Acetobacteraceae bacterium
GGATTGGGACATGGGCGGATTCCTTGCTGGCCCGTTCCCTCTATTGCACCCGCGTCAGTGCCGATGATTTTTACGATTTGGAGGCCGAACAAACAAGGCAAGCCTCGCCCGATTCAAACCGCCGCGCCGCGTGTTCTTTCCTGCCCGCAGAGCCTGTTTGAGAATGCGGCTTGCGGTGAGTTGGAAGCGCCGCAGGCGCTGGCCGGCGCGGCTTTCGAGAACCGGAGCGGAGCGGCCTTAAAGGGCCGTGAGCACCGGAAGCGCAGAAAGACGCGTCGGACGACCACCACAGTAGCATGTCCAAACGGGCTCTCAGCCCTTGTCGCGCGGATTGGGGGGTGCGTGCGTATAGAGCCATTGGCTCACCAGCAGCTCCACATCGTCGCCGAATTCCGTGCGCGGGCCTTCGGTATAGAGCGTGCCGGTGCGCATCACATAGACATAATCGGCGATGCCGAGCGCGCCCTTGATGTTCTGATCGACGAGCAGGACGGCCTTGCCGTCGCGCGCGAGGCCGCGGATCAGCTCGTAGATCTGGCCGGTGATTCGGGGCTCGATGCTGGCGGTGGGCTCGTCGATCAGGAACACCGTGGGCTCGGTGAAGAGGCTGCGGGCGAATTCGAGCTGGCGCTGCTGGCCGCCCGAGAGCGTGCCCGCGCTCTGGTGGCGCCGCTCCGCAAGGATCGGGAATTGCGCATAGGCGCGCTCGATCTTTCGTTTCACCTCGGCATGCTTGCGGCGGAAGCTCCAGGCGCCGAGGCGGAGATTGACCTCGACCGAGAGGAAGGGAAAGACGCTCGGCCGCTGCGGCAGATAGGCGACGCCATGGCGCCCCATCGCGTGCGGCGCAACCCCGGTGAGCACGGTCGCGCCACGGCGGATTTCGCCGGTGGAGGGCTTCAGGAATCCGTAAAGCACCTTGAGCAGGGTCGATTTTCCGGTGCCGTTCGGCCCCAGCACGCAGCGGATCTCGCCCGCATAGGCATCGACCGAGACACCGTGCAGGATCTCGATCCCCGGCACATAGCCGGCGGCAAGGTCGCGCGCGGAGAGGCTGGGACCAGGGGAAGACAGGGTGGCGGGCATCAGGTCCCCGAATAAGCCTTGATGACGTCCTGGTTCTCGCGCACGGCATCGAGCGGCCCGTCGGCGATCTTCTTGCCGCGCGACATGACGACGAGGCGGTGGACGAGGCGCTGGATCGCGTCGAGATCGTGATCGACGATGACGAAGGTCCGGCCATCGGCGTGAAGGGTCTGCACGAAGCGGATGATCTCGTCGCGAAGATAGGGGTTCACGCCCGCGAATGGCTCATCGAGGAAGAGGATTTTCGGCTCCAGCATCAGCGCGCGGCCAAGCTCGAGCAGCTTCTGCTGCCCGCCCGAGAGATTCTTCGCCGCGAGCTTCTCGAGCGAAGCGAGCCCGAGGAACTCGAGATGCCGCCGCGCCTCGCGTATGACATGGGCCTTGTGCGCGCCCGGCCGGGCAAGGCCCGGCACCAGCATGTTCTCGATCACCGACATGCGGCTGAAAAGCTGGGTGATCTGGAAGGTGCGCCCGACGCCGAGCCCGGCGAAGCCGCTCGCCGGCAAGCCGCCCACCGAACGGCCGCGCACCCGCACATCCCCGCCATCGAGCCGGAGATGGCCGGTCAGCAGATTGATCGTCGTCGTCTTGCCCGAGCCGTTGGGGCCGATCAACCCGACCAGCTCGCCCTCATGCACGGCGAGATCGAGATGATCGACCGCGAAGATGCCGCCGAAATGCTTGGCGAGGCCGGCGGCCTCGATCAGCGGCGGAGCGCCTTGCGTCAATCCGCAATCTCCTTGGCGAGCCTTGGGCCGCGCGGCGCGGCAAGGCTTCGCAGCCGGAGCCAGCCCGGCGCGATCAGCCCGTTGCGGGCGAAGCGCATGGTGAAGAGGAGAAGCGCGCCGAAAAGGACGAGCCGCCACTGGCCGTAGCTGCGCAGCGCCTCGACCAGGAACTCGACCACGATCGCGCCGGCCACCGCGCCGGGCAGGCTTTCCATCCCGCCGACGATCGCCATCGCGACGACGAGGCCCATCTGGTCCTGCGAGGCGACGTCGGGTGTGAGAATGCCGATATAGGGCGCGTAGAAGGCGCCGGCGAGCCCGGCGAGGCTGCTCGCGATCGCAAAGGCGATGATGCGAAAGCGCGTCACCTTCACCCCCGCCGCGGCCGCCGCCTGCTCGTTCTCGCGGATGGCGCGGAAGAAGAGGCCCCAGCGCGAGGCGACGACGGCCATCATCCCGCCGACCGAGACGAGGAGCAAAGCGAGGATCAGGTAGTAGTACGGAAAATCGGTCCGGGCACGGAACAGTTGCGGCACGGTCATGCCGCCGGCGCCGCCCGTGACCTCGACCTCGGTGACGATGATGATGCGCAGCACCTCGGAGAAGGCCATGGTGAAGATGGCGAGGTAGGGGCCGCTCATGCGGAGGCAGATCCCGCCGACGCCCCCGCCGGCCAGCGCCGAGATGACGACGCCCGCCAGCATGCCGAGCGGCAGCGGCACGCCGA
>JASHVY010000177.1 GCA_030044345.1 Acetobacteraceae bacterium
CAGGGCACCTGGTGCGAGCTCACCCATTTCCGCCGCGCCGTGGAGCGACCGCGGGACGCGCGGGTGCTGATGGTGGTGCCGCTCTCGGGCCACCATGCCACCTTGCTGCGCGAGACGGTGGCAGCCTTCCTGCCCGACCATGAGGTCTTCGTCACCCAATGGCGCAACGCGCGCGACGTGCCGGTCACGGAGCCAGGCTTCGGCCTCGATGACTATGTCAGCCACGTGATCGATCTCCTCCGGCTGCTCGGGCCGGAGACGCATGTGCTCGCAGTCTGCCAGCCGGCGGTGCCGGTGCTCGCGGCAGTGGCGCTGATGAGCGAGGACGGCGGCGATCCGCCGCTCAGCATGACCCTGATCGGCGGGCCGATCGACACGCGAGCCGGGCCGACAGCGGTGACGCGCTTCGCCGAGGCGCGCCCGCTTGAGTGGTTCCGCCATCACGTGATCCATCCCGTGCCCTTCGGCCATCCTGGTTTCCTGCGCCGGGTCTATCCGGGCTTCCTTCAGCTTTCCGGCTTCATGGCAATGAATCCGGGCCGGCATTTCGAGGCGCATTGGCAGATGTTCCTCCACCGGCTGGCCGAGGAGCACGAGCCGCTGGCAGCCAAGCAGCGTTTCTATGAGGAATATTTCGCGGTGATGGATCTGCCGGCGGAGTTCTATCTCGAGACCGTCTCCACGGTGTTCCAGAAGCACCTGCTGCCGCGTGGGAAGCTGCGCTGGCGGGGACGGCAGGTCGATCCCGGCGCGGTCGAGCGGACGGCGCTCTTCACCATCGAGGGCGAGCGAGACGATATCTCCGGCCTCGGCCAGACGCGCGCCGCCCATGCGCTTTGCCATCGTCTGGACGATGCGCTGCGCCAGCATCGCGAGCAGCCGGGGGCGGGCCATTTCGGCCTTTTCAGCGGAAGGCGCTTCCGCGAGCAGGTGGCCCCGGCGATCAAGCGCTTCATCCGCGAGCGCGAGCGGCGGGCGGGGATGGTGGCTTGAGCCGGAATCACCTCACCCGACGTAGCGAAGCGTGGTGAAGCGGCGACGGAATTCGGTGACCTCGGGCGCGATGCTTTCGGCCGTTTCCGGAGCTTCCAGCGCGCGTCCGATGAAGAAGGCGAGCTCCGGCATGTCTGCCGGCCCCATGCCCCAGCGCACGATCTCCGGCGTGCCGAGGCGAAGACCATTCACGTCCTGATCCGCGGCCGCCACCGGCAGGCCGATCCCGCAGGCGAGGATATTGGCCCGGCGCAGGATCTTCGCCGCGTGCTGTCCATCGCCCCAGCGCGAGGCTTCGAGCGCGAACTGATGCGAGCGCGTCATTCCACGCGCGGCGGCGAAGACCGGAAGGCCGCGCGCGGCGAGGGATTCGGCGAGAGCACGGGCGGTTTCCACCATGGCGGCCGCATAGGCCGGGCCGTGGCGTTTCCAGTCGAGCAGGGTGATCGCAAGCGAGGCTGATTTCGCGACATCGAAATTGGCGGTGAGTCCCGGATAGGCGATCGTCTCGATGCGCCTTGCCAGTGCCGGCTCATTGGTGAGGATCAGGCCTGCGGGCGGACCGCCCAAGGATTTGTAGGTGCTCATCGTCATGATGTGCGCCCCTTCCGCGAGCGGGCTCGGCCAGGCACGGCCGGCGATGATCCCGGAGAGATGCGCGGCATCGAAAAGGACGAGAGCGCCGACCTCATCGGCGATCGCGCGGATTTCCCGCACCGGATGGGGAAAGAGGTTGAGGCTGGCGCCGATGGTGATGAGTTTCGGCTTCACGCGCAGCGCTGTCGCGCGCAGGCCGGCGAGATCGACCGTATAGGCCGCCGGATCGACCGGCGCCGGCACGGTTATGAGACCATAATAGCCGGCGGCGCCCGCGCGATGATGCGTGACATGCCCGGCGATCTCGGGCGGCGGGGCGATGATCGTGTCACCGGGCCGTGCGGTCGCCATGAAGGCGCAGAGATTGGCGATCGCACCGGAGGGCACGCGAATTTCGACGAAGCGGGCGCCGAAGATCTCGGCGGCAAGAGCGGCGGCGATCACCTCGATCTTTTCGATCGCTTCGAGCCCCATCTCGTATTTGTCCCCGGGATAGCCGAGCGAGGCGCGGGTGCCGAGCCCCTGGGCCAGGACCGCCTCGGCCGCCGGGTTCATCACGTTCGTCGCGGGGTTGAGATTGACGCAATCGCGCTCGTGGATGGCGCGATTCTCGGCGATCAGGGTGGTGAGTTCGGCCGCGATGTCATCGGCACTCGCCTGCGCAACGTGTGTCGCGACCGCCTGGATGAGGGGCTCGGAGTCCTTTGGCAGCCAGTCGCGTTCGCCGAGCCTGGAGATTTCCATCCCGGCGGCCGCGCGTCAGCCGGTGATTTCGTCCGACGAGAAGAAGAAGGAAATCTCGCCCGCCGCATTCTCCGGGGAATCCGAGCCGTGCACGGAATTGGCCTCGATGCTTTCGCCGAAGCGCGCGCGGATCGTGCCCGGCGCCGCCTTGGCAGGATCGGTCGCGCCCATCACGGTCCGGTTGCGGGCGACCGCGTCCTCACCTTCCAGCACCTGCACCACGACGGGACCGGAACTCATGAAGGCGACGAGGTCGGCAAAGAAAGGCCGCTCCTTGTGCACCGCATAGAACGCCTCGGCCTGCGCGCGCGTGAGGCGGATCCGCTTCTGGCCGACGATGCGCAGGCCCGCCTCCTCGATCGCGGCATTGATCGCGCCGGTAAGGTTGCGCCGCGTGGCGTCGGGCTTGATGATCGAGAGGGTGCGGCTCACCGGCATGTTCGGTTCCGTAATGATATTCTTGGGAAGAAGGCGCTGAGGATCGTTCCGGATCGGAAGGCCCGGATCGGGGAGGATTGGCGCGCGGCTTTAGACGGGTTCCCATGACGGGGCAACCCCCCGGATCCGGCGAAGATCAGCCGGGCTCCATCAGAAAGACGCCCTTGCCCGTCGTCTGCGTATCGAACAGCCGATAGGCCTCCGCCGCCTGGTCGAGCGACCAGCGATGGGTAAAGAGCGCATCGACTTCAATGCCCCGTTCGGCGATGAAGCGCGCGCATTCCGCCTGACCGACGGTGGAGAAGGTCCAGGAGCCGACGATCGTGAGCTGCTTGCGGAGGATCTCAGGGCTGACCTCGATCGTCACCGATCCGCTCTCACCCACAAAGCAGCACGTGCCCCATTTGCGTGCCGATCGGATCGCCCCGCTCCGCCCTTCCGCCTTTCCCGAGCAATCGAGCGTGATATCGGCGCCGCGCCCCGTCGTGAGATCGCGCACCGCGGCAGCCGGATCGTTGGTTCCGGGATCGACCAGCGCATCGGCGCCGAACGCCTTCGCTCGCGCAAGCCTCTCCGGCGAAGGGTCGAGCGCGATGACCCTGGCCCCCATGGCATGGGCGAGCTGGGTCGCGGAGAGTCCGACCGGCCCCTGGCCGAAAATGGCGATGGTGTCGTTGCCGGAGAGATTGACCCGGCGCAGCGCGCCATAGGCTGTGCCGGTGCCGCAGGAGATCGCCGCCCCGGTGGCGAAGGAGAGCGCATCGGGAAGCGGCACCAGCGTGCTCGCCGGAACTTTCATATAAGTGGCGTGCGCGCCATGCCCGGTCACGCCATAGACGGTCGTGCCGGCATCGCACATCTGGGTCCAGCCGGTGCGGCATTGCGGGCAGACCCCGCAGCCCCGGTAATGGTGCACCATGACGCGCTTGCCGAGATGGGCCTCGCGGGCATCGACCCCGGGCCCGATGGCCGCGACCACCCCGCAGGGCTCATGCCCCGCGATGACGGGCCCGCCACGGCCGCCGAGGCCGAGCGTGGCGCTCGTGCCGCCCTTGGGCGCGCGATAGGTCATGAGGTCGCTGCCGCAGATCCCGGAGGCCTTGATCTCCACCACCACCTCGCCCGCGTCCGGCGAGGGATCCGGAAACTCGCGAAGCTCGAGTTCACGCCCGCCAGTGAACACCACGCCGCGCATTATTTCCTCCCAAGTTCCATGTCCCAAATCCTCTGGGTTCCGAAAATCTGATGACAAATGTCCAAAGGACAAGAGAGCGCGTGATATCTCGGGAATAGGAGTCCCGCCCGCCGATCTACAACAAATGTCTGACAATCGGTCTCTGAAAGATGGGGTTGCAGCCGATCCTGAACGCGTTTTGCCTGATGAAATCCCGCAGGAGAGCCTTCTCCGGCGGCGCATGGCGGCCGGGCCCGCCATGACGGGATCCGTGATTTGGCATGATTTCGAAACAATCCTGTCGTTACCACGAGCGGATCGCAGCCGGCTTGCGGCGTCGCGAGGAACATTCCATCATGCACTCTCGATCAGGGGGTTTACGAGCAAGTGATATTTGTAGGACAATAAAATCAAGGAACGAACGGACGGCAGCGGGGAGGATCGGAAGAAATCACCATGGGCACGCCTTCACCCGATATCGGGGCACCCGACATGGAGGCGCCCGATAGGAAGGGGCCGGAAAGGGGCACGGGCGGCAAGCTGCCGGAACGCATCGCGCGAAACCTCGGCGAGCGCATT
>JASHVY010000178.1 GCA_030044345.1 Acetobacteraceae bacterium
GTGGCATTCGTGCGCGCGCGGCGGATGGGGACCAGGAGATGAGCGAGCATAGAACGGGAAGGATCGCGCACAGACCGCGCATGCCGAAGGGCGACGTGGTGCGTGCGCCCGGCGGCAAGCTGCGCTCGCATGCGACCGCCGAGGCGAAGAAGGCGTTTTTGGAGGCTTTGGCCGCGACAGGCAGCATCGTTGCCGGCGCCGTGGCTGCCGACCGATCGAAGCGGACCGTTTATCTGTGGCGGGAGAGAAGCGCGGCCTTCGCGCAGCAATGGGACGATGCACTGGCCGTGGCGCTCGCTTCGCTGGAGACGGAGGCCTATCGCCGGGCGGTGACGGGCTGCGAGGAACCGGTGATGAGAGGGGGCAAGGTGGTAACGACGGTGCGGCGCTATAGCGACCGCCTGCTCACGCTGCTGCTTCGCGCGCATGCGCCTGAACGCTATGCCACGCCGCAGGCCGCGGTGGTGCTCGGCGTGCAGGCCGAGGAGAAGAGGCCGGTTCGGGTCACGTTCAGGATCCATAATGGAGAGAGTGGAGAGCCCGGAATGAGCGGCGGCCCCCCTTGGAGGCCGCCGGAGATCACCGGCAAGGCCGAGAGCGAGCGCTAGATCAATGAAATTGATCGAGAAAACAAAGCGAAAGCGTGATGACCGAAAATCATCACGCTCTAATATGTCACGCTGCCCGAACGAAGTTGCGCACGACGCCCTTGCCCCGTACCTCCGCCTCCTCGAATTCGGCCGCGGTAATCGCCCGGTCGAGAGCGGCGCGCAGCTCCTTGGCCGTCTCCAGCGTCAGCTCGATCCCTGCCCGCGCGCCGGGGTCGAGATCCGTGTTGATGAAGTCGAGCGTGATGACGTCCCCCAGCGGCGCATGGCGCGCGTGGTCATAGGCAACAACCGACCGCGATAGCGGGAACCATTCGTCCCCGCGCTTCGCCATGCCCTCCGCGCGCGCGATCTCGATGATGGATGTGCACATGTCCGGACCTCCTACTTCGCCAGATGCTTGCCGAAGAACGCGAATACCTTGCTCCAGCCATCCATGGCCTGCTCGGGCCGATAGAGCGGCCGGTGCCAATAGAAGAAGCCATGGCCCGCGCCGTCGTAGCGGTGGAACTCATACGTCTTGCCGTGCTTCCTGAGCTCGGCTTCATGCTGGTTCACCTGCTCCGGGCTCGGCGCGCGATCCTCATTGCCGAACAGGCCGAGCAGCGGGCAGCGGAGGTCTTTCGTCATGTCGATCGGCGCGACGGGCGTCTTGGTGTTGAGCTCCTCCTTGCCCATCACCACGCGGCCACCCCATAGCTCGGCGCAAGCATCGACGTCCTTCCTCTGGCAGGCATAGAGGAAGGCATGCCGGCCACCCGAGCAGGAGCCGAACAGGCCAACCTTGCCGTTGTGATTGGGCTCGGCGCGCATCCACTTCACGGCGCCTTCGGTGTCGCCCACCATCTGGGAATCGGCAATGCCGCCCTCGGCGCGCACCTTGGCGGCGACGTCATCCGGGTTGCCGTCGCTGCCGCCGCCCTCGCGCTCGTAGAGGTTGGCGCAGATCGCGAGATAGCCGTGATGCGCGAACCTCCGCGTCGTCTCGATATAGAACTCGCTCCAACCCGGGAGATGGTGGATGAGCACGACGCCCGGAAAGGGACCAGCGCCCGATGGCTTGGCCACATAGGCTGTTATCGGCGTTCCTTTATCACCTTCGATGGCCACGTTTTCGCAGGTCATGCCTCGGTAGAACGACATCAATCTTCCTCCATGGGTGTCGGTCCTGGCCCTCCATCGGGCCATCGGAACCCCCAACCGTCATCGACGAGCCATTATCGACACGCCGTCATCGACAAGGGGTGAACGCGCTTTGCTGCTCGGGGGCGTCGCGCCGCCAGTATTCGACGATCGCCTGCCGGGTGCAACAAGAGGCAGGCCTCAGACGTGATCCACGGCCCGCAAGCGGGTCCGTCACCGGAAGGTACCGCCCCGTGTCCATGGCGGTCGCCAATGGCGGCGCGATCGAGTTCCTGAAAGCGGCCAATCAGTGGAGCGATGCACCCGCTGCGCAGAAGGCGCAACGAGGAACCTGAGGCGGGCTCTGTTTTATCGTCGAGAGCAGGAGGTGGTCGCTCCCACTTACATGTCCCTCTCTCGGTCATTGTTTTCTCGCGTGATTCAGACCTCCGGTGTTCTCACCTCCGGTCATCGCGCTCGAGAGCGGGACAGGCCGGAATCGCTTGACGAGGAAGTCGATAAAGGTCCGGACTTTGGCCGGCGGGTGGCGGCCAGCGGGATAGAGCGCAAAAATTCCGTCCACGAGCGCCGCCGGCTGATCGAGTTCGATCCGAATCAGCGACCCCGCCGCGATTTCCCGGGCTACGAGAAAGACGGGTTGGCAAATGATCCCCTGGCCGCCAATGGCGGCGGCGACGAGCGCATCCGCATTGTTGGCCCGAAGATTCCCGTTGATCTCCGCCCCCGTCTTGCGGTCATCGCCAAAGAGCCAGCGGCCACTCGGTGCTCGCAGAAGCGAATAGCCGAGGCAATTGTGGCTGGCGAGATCGGCAATCCTCCGCGGTGTGCCTCTCTCCTTGAGATAGGACGGGGCCGCACATACCACGCTTGGACAGGCCCCCAGTCGGCGGACGATCAAACTCGAGTTCCGGATGTCACCGATGCGAACAGCAAGGTCCCAGCCTTCCTCGACAAGGTCCACATAATGATCGCTCAGACTGAGATCGATGGTCAGAGCCGGATGAGCGCGCGTGAACTCGGGAAGCAACGGCGCGATTTCGCGCACGCCGAAGGAAATTGGCGCGTTGAGGCGCAATGTGCCCCGAACCTCGACCGCGCTGGCCGAGGCTTTCGAATCGGCTTCATCCACGTCGCCCAAAATCCGCTCGATGGCTTCAAGATAGATGCGCCCGGCCTCGGTGAGGCTCAGGCGCCTGGTCGTTCGATAAAACAACTTCACCCCAAGCCGAGCCTCCAGGGCCGCAACATGCTTCGTGGCCATCGTCTGCGACATATCCAGCTTGCGGGCCGCCGCGGAGAGACTGCCCAGAGTGGCGACCGTGGCAAATACTTCCATTCCAGTCAGACGATCGAGCACCGGCGCCCTCCTCACACCAGGGGTGTGAAATCATAGCACCGATACGGGAATTATCAATTGTCGAGGGGACAATTACTTCCGGGCCCAACAATTCGATCGGATGCCCTCATGCTCGACACACAAACCACCCCCCATGACACGCCGCTTGGCAGCTTGCAGATCGGCGATGCGGTACCGGACTTCGCGACAGAGACCACCCACGGCCCCATTCGCTTTCACGAGTGGATTGGACAATCCTGGCGCGTCCTATTTTCGCACCCCAAGGATTTCACGCCTATATGCACGACCGAGCTCGGTCATATGGCGAAGATCAAGCCGGAATTCGATCGGCGCAACGCCAAGATCATCGACTTGAGCGTGGACTCCATCGACCACCACGAAAAATGGACGACCGACATCAAGGAGACGCAAGGGGCGACACCCGACCACCCGATCATCGGCGACACCGATCTCTCGATCGCCAAGGCCTGGCGCATGCTGCCGGCCACTGTCTCGGGCGACGCATCGAAACGGACTGCCGCCGATAATCAGACGGTTCGCAACGTCTTCGTCATCGCCCCCGACAAGACGATCAACCTCATCCTTGTCTATCCGATGACGACCGGCCGAAACTTCGACGAGGTCCTTCGCGTTATCGATTCGCCGCAACTCTGGGCGGGGCACAAGATGGCAACGCCGGCACGGCGGAAAGCCGGCGACGATGTGATCATCGCCGGTTCCGTCTGCGACGAAGGGGCCATCCAAACCTGCTCCAATGGCTGGAAGGCGCCACGTCCCTACCTTCGCATGGGGCCGCAGCCCAAGGGATAGGCCGCGAAAACATGTGCCGATGCAACGCGGACAAAGCGTAATCCGCGAGGGTATCGGCCGGTCTCCTGCCCACGCCCAGCGCAAGCCATGAGGCCGCCGTCAGGCACCTGCGCTTGGCATCGACCCACGCAATCCAGCGCACGTGAAGGAAGAAAAGATGGGACGCATTCTTTCGCTTCTCTATGGACTTGCAGCCTATGCGGTCTTTCTCGGAGCATTCCTCTATGCGATCTGCTTTGTTGCCGACGGGATCGTGCCGAAGACGATCGACCGCGGAGACATCGGTTCCGGCTTGCAGGCGCTCGCTATCGATATCCTCCTGCTGTCCATCTTCGCCGTGCAGCACAGCGGCATGGCGAGACGGCCATTCAAACGTTGGTTGACCAGGTTTGTCCCGGTTTTCATCGAGAGAAGCACCTATGTGCTGCTCGCAAGCCTGGTCCTGATCCTGGTCTTCTGGCAATGGCGTCCAATTCCCGTGGTGATCTTTCAGGCGCAGGCGCCGGAAGCAGCGTGGTTGTTGCGGGGACTTTCACTCTCTGGCTGGTTCATCGTGCTTCTCAGCACGTTTCTGATCAATCACTTCGAACTGTTCGGGTTGCACCAGGTCTTCGCCAATCTGGCCGCGCGCACGCTGGAGGCGTCGCGCTTCAGAACGCCCTTTCTGTACAAGTTCGTGCGCCACCCGATCTATCTCGGCTTCATCATCGCGTTCTGGGCAACGCCCCTGATGACCATCGGGCATCTTCTCTTCGCCTGTGCGACCACGGCCTACATCTTCATCGGCATCTTTCTGGAGGAGCGAGACCTGATCACGCTCTACGGCAATAACTACCAACAATACCGAAGTCAGGTGGGGAAACTCATTCCGATCCGTCGGCGATCGAATTGACCAAGAATAACGCGCTTAAATGCCCGAAACATCTCAACAGCAAAGGAACTACCATGGCACTCGTCGATATACACGTACTGGAAGGCGTCTTCGACAAGAGCGAAAGGCAGGCCATGATCCGAAAGTTAACGGACGCGATGGTCGAAATCGAAGGCGAGGCGATGCGCAGCGTCACATGGGTGCGCGTGCATGAGGTCGCAAGCGGGGAATGGGCTATCGGCGGAAACGCGCTGACATCGGTGGACGTAAAAGCCATTCGAGCCCAAGGCAGATGATATCTTTGTCCAGGCGCCCGGCAAGGGAGCCTGGACACCCCCTTCAAGCCAGTGCGCTTCTACTACAGGAATGATCGATGCGTTGTGAAATCGTGGATGTATTGGCCGACGGTCGGATTGTGAGTCCGTCAGCCGAACGAAACAAGGGGCCCATCACCGAGATCCTCATGCACGTATTGCCAACCCAAGGCAACGTGCTGGAGGTCAGCAGTGGTACAGGTCAGCACGTCCTGCATTTCGCGCAGGCAATGCCCCATATCCGCTGGCAGCCTACGGAGCGGGACGCCGACTGCCTGAAGTCGATCGCGAGCTGGTTGGCGCAAGCAGCTCCGCCAAACGTCCATTGGCCAATCCATCTCGACGTACACGACGAGATCTGGCCGGTTGCCGACGTTGCCGCTGTCGTCTGCATCAACATGATTCACATCGCCGCAGTGTCAGCGACCGAGGCCTTGTTGCGCGGCGCGGGTCACGTCATCGCTCCCGGCGGAATACTGTTTCTCTATGGCCCCTACCGGCGGCAAGGACGGCACATCTCACCCGGCAACGAAACCTTCGACGAGCGGCTCAAGGCCGAGAACCCGGAATGGGGTGTCCGCAACCTGGAGGATGTCGGGCTTCTCGCGGCCTGCGAAGGGTTCGAGCTGCAAGAGACCCATGACATGCCCGCGAACAACCTCTCCGTCATCTTTCGCAAGCGGTGAGGCGCGGAACCATGCTGAGGTTACGGGAAGACCTGTTTACCAATCCCATCTGGCAAGCGCTGCAGACGCACCATCGACGCTTCGCACTCTCCGCAGGTGACGCCTGCCGCTATCCCGCCGACGTCGCGCCCTTTGCCGCGGTTGCCGCGTCGACAGCGAGTGCGTTGGAGCAACTCTCGTCTCTTCTGGAGCCGGAAGAGGTGCTGTCGATCGTGGCTGGCCCTATTCCATCCACGACCGGCCTGCGCATTGTGGACACGATCGAGGTGCTGCAAATGGTGCTCCCCGACGATGTCACGCCGCCGCCGGGAGCCGGGGCTGAAGTCACATCTCTCGACAGGACGAACGCAGAGGAAATGCTCGCGCTGACCAGGCGCGCGATGCCTGACTACTTCCGCAGACGAACCCACGAGCTGGGTTCCTATTATGGGATCCGCGCGCACGATGAACTGATCGCGATGGCTGGGGAACGACTGATGATCGACCGCCATGTCGAAATCAGCGGTGTCTGCACGCGCCCCGACCATCGAGGATCCGGGCATGCCTCGGGTTTGGTCTGGCAGCTCGTGCAACGGCATCGCCGCCAGGGCCTCGTGTCTTGGCTTCACGTCAGCGCCGCGAATCAGAATGCGATTGCGCTTTACCTCCGGATGGGCTTCAAAGTATTCAATAGGATCGTGCTGCGAAAGGTGGCGCGCGGCTAACCGAACCATCAAAGGCGCCAACGGCGTCAGTGGAGCTCAGAGCGGGATACGTAAGCGAGTGCGGACGCCTACCGCTTTGGGCAGCAGCTCTTTCCGCCCGGTTTCCATCAATTTCGGTCATTCGCGGTGCCCAGCCTGATCGGGTTTTTGCCTGGGGGCCTGCGATTTGACTCATTCGGGTGCGAGGCGTCACATCGCGTTCCAGAGCGTAATGACCGGAGGTGGAATCACTGGAGGTCTGAATCACGCGGGAAAGCAATGACGCGTGAGGGATGGGTGAGCACGAGCGATCTCATCCCGCTCTTGATGCGACTGTGCGGAGACCATTCTCCCAATTGGAGGGAACGAAATTCATGCTGACGATCGATGCGCAAGTGCATGCCTATGAGCGCAACCATCCGGGCCGCCCGTGGCTTGCCGCTCTCGCCGGGCCGCCGGCTGTCACCGGCGATGACATGGTGGCTGCGATGGACGAAGTCGGCGTCGATGGTGCGCTGCTGGTCTCGCCTTTTACCGTGTACGGCTATGATGCGAGCTACGCGAGCGAGGTTCACAAAGCCCATCCCGGCCGCTTCGGCTTGATCAAGCCGGTCGATCCGACCGATGCCAAAGTGGCCGACACGATCGCCGATTGGGCCGGGACCGAAGGCGCGGTTGCCATCCGGCTGATGCTGAACCGCGCGGCCGAGGATCCGGCCGACCCCGGCCTCAACCGGGTTCTGGCCATTGCCGCGCAGCATTCCCTGCCGGTCAATCTCCTGGCCTGGGGGCGGTTGGAACAGGCCAAGGCGCTGGCGACGCGGAACCCGAATACGCGGCTCGTGATCGATCATCTCGGGCTGCAGCAGCCGTTCGCGCCACCAGCGCCGGCGGAGCCCTTCGCCGAACTGCCGAAAGTGCTGGCGCTGGCGGCGCATGACAATGTCGTCTTGAAGATCACCGGCGCCTGCACGCTCTCCCACGAAGCGTTTCCCTATCGGGATATATGGGACACGCTGTTTCGCATCTTCGATGCGTTCGGTTTCGATCGCTGCCTGTGGGGCACCGACTGGACGCGGGCCGTGGCCTTGCTGACATACAGGGAGGGCGTGGAGGCGTTCCGGATCATGGATCGGCTCTCCGAGACCGACCGAGCCGCCCTGATGGGAGAAACTTTGACACGGGTGTACGGATGGGCGCCGGCGAAGGCCTGAGATGGACGAACACGGGATGATTTTTGCTCATCACGCTCCCGGTTTGGCGCGGCGATCATTTTCGTGACGTAGAAGGTGTTATGAACCTTCTACCAAGCCCCATGATGTAAGCAAAAAGGGGTAAGCAAAAAAGGAAGGGGTGTTCTTTCTTGAAAGAAAGAACCAAAGAACTTTTATCCTTTCATTCATAGTCCACAGCCAGCGCCTGGATCGATATGACTTCCGGTGGATCGAAAAGCGTGATGATCAAAAATCATCACGCTCTGGTCCGGAAAACGAAGAAAAGTCTTTTTGCTTCTTTTTCTTCAGAAAAAGAAGTCTCCTTCTTTCTGAGACTTCATCGAAGTGCATAACACTTTCTATGAAAGAAAAAGACAATTCACTGAAAAATCTTCGTTTTTGGCGCCATGGTCGGTGTGCTGAAGATTGTGAACCGTGAAATGGCAGTGTGGAACGGTGAAGTGAAGGGGGGCTTTCCGATATTCCACCCCCGGTCTCTTCAATTTTGTTGAATTCAGAAAACGGAAGGCGTTAGCTACCGGGCGCGTCCACGAAGCCGACGGCCGGGAGACATGCCGTGGCATCAAAAAGGGTGCGTGAGGAAGCCTCTCCGGTAGCGATCCTTTCTCGCATCCGGCCGGGGGTGGTCTTTTTCCTTCTCGCGGCCCTCGTTCCTCTCCTGGTTCCCGGCGATATTTCTGTTGCCCAGGCGCAATCGTGCGGGAGCGCCAGCGTCGGCGGCGGACAATTGGTGAGTGTCAGCTCGGGCTCATGCACCGTCTCCGCGCCGAGCGCGCCGAGCTGGGTCATTTCCTCCTCGACCGCCGCGGTGACGATCAATGGTGTCACAATCAATATCCCGTTCCTCCCGCCGCCGGGCGGAACCTTC
>JASHVY010000179.1 GCA_030044345.1 Acetobacteraceae bacterium
CGACCAAAGGAACGACGCGATACGGGACAGACCGATCTTCTGCGCTCGCGGCTCGACGCGATCATCGCTATGGGCCACCCGCTGGTGAAGCTGGCGCGGACGATCGACTGGTCATTTCTCGAGCAACGGTTCGGGGCGGTCTATGAGGACAAGCCAGGCCGGCCGCCGTTGCCGACGCGATTGATGGCGGGTTTGGCTATCCTCAAGCACAGCTACGACCTCTCCGACGAAGTGCTGTGCGAGCGCTGGGTGGAGAACCCCTTATATCAGGTGTGGCTTGTCAAGCGTTATCCACATGGACACTCTCCGTTCGACTGATCCTGAGGCCAGGATGGGAACTCCCGCAGCAGCAAAGAACTCGCTGAACCTTATATCCGGTCGGCTTCGGTGGCCGGGCCAAAATCCCTCATTCAGGGAGGAGGAGTTTCCAGGATTACGGGACCAATCTATTACGACGGCCGGGCAAAGCCTGGCCACGGGTTCTCGCGGTCACCGTTCATCTTGGCCGTGGCGAAGTGCGATCTTCGCTCCTTCTTTTTAAACCTTCAGCTCCGCGCCATCCGGCACGAGGCCTGTTTCGAGATATCGCCACAGCGCGACCATCAGCTTGCGGGCCACTGCAACGATGATAATTCGACGAATCCGTCCCTTCAGACCGTTCGTCCGCTCGTGGAACCATCGAGCCAGAGCGCTCTGGGGCTGGTATCTGAGCCAGAGCCAGGCAAGTTCGATGCTGATCGTTCTTGCTCTCGGATTGCCGGCTTTGGTGATGCCCTGATCCCGATCCATGCCTCCACTTTGGAAAGGGCTCGGCGTCAGGCCGAGGTAACTGCCCAGACCGCGCCGGTTCTTGAACTTGCGATAGAAGACTTCTGCCGCCAGGACGGTCGCAATCTGCGGGCCGATACCCTTGAGCCGAGCCAACTGATGGGCTCTGTTCGCGCAGGGAACCAACGGCGCTGTTTGAGCCACCGCGGCGTCGCACTCCTCGTCAATTTCCTTTAGCATCGCATTGACCGTGGCCAGACGCCGGCAGTGCCGATCGATCTCAGCGGTCAGACACGGTGGTAAGGGCCGGCCGTCGCCGGTGATCAACCCGGCCAAGCGGCTTTGCCAGTCTCTGCGGCTTGGTTGGAACTCGTACACGCCCTGCGTCGCCAACAGCCCTTTGATACGTCCAATGTGCTGCACCCGCTCCTTCATCAGGAACTCTCGCTCGCGGTGCACTCGTTTCGCGTCTTCCTCGGCGACTGATGGCGGCTGGACCACACTGCACACCTTCGTCTCGCCTCGCCAGAACGCCATCAGGACTCGAACGAGCTTTTCGGCATCAAGCCGGTCGGTTTTCGCACGCCGAGCTTTGCGGCTGACCAGTAGACTCGCCGCATCGATGACGTGATTGGTAACACCCCGCGCATCGAGAACGCGATGGAGCCAGAATCCGTCATAGCCGGCCTCATAGCATGACACGATCCGTGCCGGCCGCCCTGTTGTTCGCGAGACCTTGTCGAGGGTCTGGTCGATGATCTTGACGAGCGACTCCACAGCTCCGCACGGAATGCTCCGAAGCGAGATTTTGTCCGACAATGGCGTCAGCACTCCGACCAGCCATTTAGCCTTGCTCAGCTCAATCGCCATAAAGCAGGTGATTTCAACCGGATCCGTCGCTCCATGCGATATGATCTTGTCCATGATCCTTCTCCAGATATTTAGCACCCTCGCCAGGCAGTGAGCTCAACCTCCTGCCCACATCGGCATAGGATCTATTACCAATTCTTCTGCGGCGAGGAGTTCTTCCAGCACCGCCTGATGTTCGATCGCTCCTCATTGACCCGCTGGCGCCAGCGCATGGGGGAGGAGCGGCTGCAGGTCTTGCTGCAGGAGAGCCTCTCGGTTGCCACCAAGACCGAGGCGCTCAAGCCCTCCGACCTCAACCGCGTCATCGTCGACACGACGGTTCAGCCCAAGAATGTCATGTTCCCGACCGATGCGCGGCTCTTGAACCGCGCCCGCGAGATCCTGGTGCGGCTCGCGCAACGATGCGGCATCCAACTGCGCCAGTCTTATGCGCGGGTTGGCAAGTTCGCTCTGATCAAGCACCAGCGCTATGCCCACGCCAAGCAGTTCAAGCGCGCCAACCGGGCGCTGAAGAAGCTCAGAACCTATCTCGGCCGCATCATCCGCGACATTCGTCGAAAGCGCGGCGGCAAGACCGATCTGCTCCAGGAGATCGCGCTGAGCCGCATGTTGCCGCGGGCCAGACGCGTGTTTGATCAGAAGCAGCGCCAGCACGGCCCGAAGGTCTACTCGATGCACGCGCCGGAGGTCGAATGCATCGGAAAGGGCAAGGCGCACCGGCCTTACGAGTTCGGCGTCAAGGTCTCTGTCGCAACGACGCTCGCGCCCGCCAAGGGCGGCCAGTTCGTCGCTCATGTGAAGGCGCTCCCCGGCAATCCCTACGACGGCCACACACTGGCAACCGTCATTCCCGACATGGAGGCGCTGATCGGTAACACCATCGAGCGCATC